>JBBSJZ010000252.1:0-8298 GCA_038256795.1 Pirellulales bacterium
CCGAAACATGCGGATCTCGCTAGGCCGTTTGAGCCTGGTTGCCTTCACGGCAGCATTCTTGGCAGCGGCGGACCAAAGCACGGCGCTCGCCCAACGACCCGTCGTGCCTGGCACCGGATCGGAAATCGTGGGCGTCGCCGACAACTTTGAGGATCCGAGTTGGAACTACATTCCGAATGATCCCAAGAGCACCGAAGACATCGACGATAACCAGCGAAGACCGATGGGTCGAACGACGAACCGCCGCTGGTATGAAGGCGTGATGCGCGGTCATCCCGATGTCGTAAAACGCGTGGAAACACCGAGCGGCGGTTTGTCCGGAAGCACCGGCGCGATGCTGATGCGATCACTTCAAACCGGCATCCCGGGTCGGCCCAGCAATACGATGCACCAGGACGACTTCGTCGCGAATGTCCAGTACCGTTTGAAACGCCAGATCAGTGTGAACGAGGTACCCAACGTCACGACACGCGTGTTCTTGCCACCCGTCGCGGAGTGGGAAAAGCGATCCGGACCCCACTTCGGATTCCGACTGGCACTGGAGACGACGGCCATGGTCGAAACTGAAACCGGCTTCCTGAAGATGAAACGCAAGAAGATGGACAACGAGGTCTATTGGCCGGGATTGTTCGTCGAGTTCGAGTCCAAGCATGATTCCAAGAATGCGGACGACTACGCCTACTTTCGCATCCGTAGCGACAAACGTGGTGGCGACTTTCGCGGGCCGCAAATCACAACCACTGGTTGGTGGACACTCGGGATGAGCGTTACCCCGGACGGCATGGTGCATTACTACGCTTCACCGGGAGTGGATGAGCTCACGGAGGCGGATTACATCTCGAGCCAATTCCCGTACGACTATCGCGCCGAACGGTTCCGCACGTTCTTCTACAACGTCTGCAGTGCTGATGACGGCCGCCGCTGGAGCACCTCGTTCATTGTCGACGATCCGAAGCTCTACCTGCTGCGTCCTCAAGGCGGCGAGATGGCTGCCCGCCCAACCACACGTCGCTAATCGCCACGTCATGCTTCCCGCTCGGATTGCCGAGCGGCTCTCGGCTTGGCAAAGCAACTCAGCAGTGCGGGCAGGAGCACGACGTCGGCGAACAGCGCCGAAGCGAGCGTGAGGCTGCCCATGATTCCGAACAATCGGGCGTCGCGGGCGTCGCCGATGACGGCCGACATCAAGCCGGCAATCAAAACAATGGTCGTCATTAACAATGCCGAGCCGACGCCCGTGAATGCCCGACGGATCACCTCACGCTGATCTCCGCCACCACGCATCTCTTCTTGGTAACGAGTCAGAAAGTGAATCGTGTCGTCGACCGCGATGCCCACGCAAATCGTGAACACGCACACCGTCACCATCTCCAAGTTCTCGCCCCAAACCACCAGCAGCGCGCCGGTGGCCACGAGCGGGAATAGATTTGGCACGATCGAAATCAAGCCGATTCGAATGCTCCGGTAAGTGATCGTCAGCACCAGCCAAATCACCAAACTCGCTGTGCCGAGACTCGTCGCCAAGTCGGTCACGATCCGGTAAACGTTTCGCCAACGCCACGGCGCGTCGCCCTCGAGTGACAAGGTAAAATTCGGGTGTGATGCGGCGATTAAACCGAGCCCCGCTTCGACTCGCTCGAATGTCGGTCCATAGGCGGCAATCCCAAGATCCTGGACCCGAAACTGCACCGACGCGAAGTTCCGCTCGGGCACGTAAAACGCCCGCTTCAGACCCGGTGGCAATAACTCCAACAATGTCATTCGCTCAGCCGGATCGCCATCGCCGGGAAGCGTTGCGAGCAATTCGGCAATCCCGAGCGGGTGCCCGACGAGTGGTTCTTTGCTGAGCAATCCATCGACTTGCTCGAGCACCGTTAACAATTCACCATCGCTCGCATCGACCGACCAATCGACGGCGACAAATCCGAACTCCAATCCGCCAAGCGAGCGATCGAGATGCCGCAACGCGATCGCCGCTTCGCCCGTCTCACTCATCCCGCTATAACGTTTTTCGTCGGGTTGAAGTCGTAGTGAAACGAGCGCCAAAAGCACGGTCGATACGATCGCGGCGATTGCCACCGAGCGGTCATGACGAAGCACCCAATCGACGATCGGTCCGATGCGTTTGAGTTGACCATCGACAAGGCTCTTGCCGAGCCCCACGTGCAGTCGCCGCCCTAGCGGTGAGCGACAGCCGAGCGGAATCACGGTCAACACGCTGATGAGCGTCAAGGAAACACCGAGCACACAGCACCAGCCGAAATTGCGAACGATCTCGTGATGCGCAAATGATAGTGACACGAAACCGATGGCAGTCGTCAGACTCGTCAGCACGCACGCCAAACCGACGCGCGCGATTCCAACACGTGCAGCTTGGCGCGTCTCGAGTCCCGCCGCCCGCTGGTTGCGAATCTCGACCATCAAGTGAACGGCATCCGTCAATCCGACCAGACTAATCAACACCGGTACAATGATGTCGTTGAACGGGTTGTCCTGCAAATCAAAGAAACGCAAGATCCCCATTGTCCAAAACACACCGACCGCCGGCGCGACTGCGACAATGACTACCGCCGAGAAGCCTCGAAACAACACCAGCGCCGATAGCAACATGATCGAATAGCCGATCAATTGATACTGTGCGGCATTCGTTATGTGGCTATTCACAGTCATCAAGTGCAGCGGCACGGGGCCCGTCATGCGAAACCTGAGAGCGACTCCACGCGTTCGGCTCGCGACCGCTTCAGCCCGCTCTCGAATCTCCGTCGTCGCCGCCTCGTCACTCGTTGCGTAGAACCAATCGAGCCGACAATGAAGGAGCAATGTTTTGCCATCTGGTGATACCAGTTGCCCGACCGCCAAGGGGTTCTCGAGGACTTGCTCGCGAGCGGTCGCGAACTGGCGGGGTGACGCATGCGAACTCGGAAGTAACGTCCCCGCGAGTCCAAACAGATTGAAACCGGGGACGTTGTCGAGCCACAAAACGCTGGCGACTTGAGGCATCGCCTCGATCTCGTGAGCGACGTCACGAATCGCGGTTAAACCTGCGGCTGAAAAGAAATCGGCGTCCTGATCGATCACTTCCGCAACGAGCACGCACTCGCCACCGGAAATCTGGAACGGCTCAACGTCAACCGCCGCACCTTCACCCCGCTGGCGATTCGCAGCCTCTCGTCGTTGCGGTTTAGCCGGTTGCGTGCCTGTGTCGATGTTTGGCGAAATGACCAAGTCACGCACGATCGCGGGGTTCATGTAACCGACGAGCGCGAAGGCCGAGACCGCGACGAGCACGCATACCTGGGCCGATGGATGGTCAGCCCACCAATAAAAAAATCGCTCGATCAAACCGTGAGCGCCAGCACGCTGGGTCATAGACGGTCCACGGCTGCTTTCGCAATCTCGTCACGGTCAATGATTCCGTCGCGATTATGATCGACCTGGTTGAAGCCAAATTTCTTAAACGCTGTCGGAGCTTCTTCGCGATCCACCACACCGTCTCGATTCGAATCCATCTGCAATAGAAACGCGTCGACCGCCTTGACCACTTGTGACTTGATCGCTCCATCTGCCGCCGCAATTTCGTCGCTCGTCATCGCTCGTTTCTCCTGACCGACGAGCTTCGCGTTGTTTCCAGGACTCTCGATCGGCACGGCGACGTCAAAGAAGGCGATTGCCATTTCCTCGAACGTTTGATCGCCCCACGTGACGAAGTCGCCGGGTGCCGGGTTGGTGGGGTTATTCGAGGAATTATCAAATGTGACCGACATCTCCAATCGCTCGATCGCATCCAATTCGAGTGGCTCGGCGAAAGCGTACCAATGTTGCCAATTGAAGTCGTAGTGCGGGACACGAATCAGGGGTAGTTGCTCGCCGTCGCGACTCGTCGCCGTCATTTCGAACGATTTACCGCGAACGTGCATGTGCGGCGTCACGCCGAGCATGCGACTGTGCTGAGGAAACGAATCGACCCGCATCGTCACGCGGTGGTCGGCTGAACCCGGCGGGATTTCGAAATCATGATTGATCGCGGCACCGGTGTAAACTTCGTGTGTCACATCCTGGGGATTTGCCAGCCACACGCCGACGCGTGTCGTGTCGCCAGTCGCGTGACCACTGGGTGTGTAATGCATTTGGAAAACGAGTTTTGAGCCCGCGGGAATGCGGCGCGCGTGCCCCGGTGGCAACATCACGGTTCGTTGTCCTGGAACGTAAGCTCCGAGCCAACCGATCCCTCGTGATCCTCGACCATCGGGCGGCCGCACAAACACGATCGCGTGGTGAACTACGCTCGCATCTCCCGGCACGACTTGCGCCGCCGTAATCCATTGGTCCGTTGTCCACTTCGGATCGACAACGAAGTATTGATACTCCACCACACCGTCGCTCGGCACGATAAACGGTCGGTCTCGCATCACGATCTCATCATCCGGAGCCGTCGGCACGTGCCAGCCATCGTTCCATATCGGCGTCTCCGGTCGATCCTCCGCATCTCCCTCGGGCATTCCGCCGTCAATCCAACTCGCGATTCGCTCTCGATCGGCGACGGGCAGGCGGCGCTCGCCGGCGAAATGACCGACACTCGGATCGGCGTGCCAAGGCGGCATACGGCCATTGTCGATCACTTCCAGCATCATCTGGCCCCAGCCGACGACTTCGTCGTAATCGCTAAGTTCGAACGGTCCAATCTCACCCGACCGGTGACACTCGACACAATGTCGATTCAAAATCGGTGCGATGTCACGGTGGAACGTCACATCCGATTTCACCGTTTTGTCCACCGACTTGATCCGCGTGATCAGGCAACCCACCGCAGGTTTCGCAGGCTGGGCAAGGGGCTGGCCGGCGACCAGTTTCTCCAGCGCATCTCGCAAATCATGCTGAGTCGGGTCAGCCCTCGAGATACCTGGTTCATATTGATCATCAATCCTGCCTTGATACCGAACAACGCCGAGCGGGTCCACGATAAAGACTTCGGGTGTTCGCGTCGCACCCATCAGTGCCGCGAAGGATTGATCCGCATCTTTGGCGATCGGGAATCTCACCCCGTGGGTTGCCGCATACGCGGTGATCTCGGCCGGTGAGTCTTGGATGTTACTGTTGATGCCAATGAAGCTGACATCCTGTGACTCGAACTCAGCCGCGAGCGATTGCAACCTCGCACCATAGAGTTTAGCCAGCGGACATTCGGTGCCGAGAAAGCAAACGACCCTCCAATGTTCCGCCGGCACCCTAATCGCTTCGCCCGATGCACTTCGCAACGTGATCGAATCCCAGGTGACCGCGGTCGCCCCGCAAGCATCCATCGTGCCGGTCGCCGCCAACAGCAGCAATCCGAAAAATCGCAAACCAAGATGAATCAAGGAACTCACTCCACTCGTCAATCCGAACCGCAACGACAGTCATCAATGTATCGAAAAATTTAGGGGAGTGTAGCCTCCGCGCGGATCACGACAGACGCGGCTGTGGAGTGGCTTCAGGAGCTGCAGGAAAGCATCGAGCAGCCGACCTTGTGGCGAGCCCAATCGGGACGTTTGACAAACCACTTTTCGTTCTCGGGTTGCTCGTCGTACGGACGCCGTAGAATCTCATACAGCTCGTCTATCAACGAGGAATCGCCGTTTTCCGCCTTGTCGATCGCGAGCTGCGCCATGTAGTTGCGGAGCACATACTTCGGATTCGTCAAATTCATACTTTCCGCACGTTTGTCGTCACTCGTCGTTGATTCGTTGAGCCGACCCAGGTAACGCAGGAACCATGCTCGCCAGCGGTCAATCGTTTCACCCACAAGCTCTTCGGGCTGGTAGAAAGCGTCCAACACCGGAGTCAAGAAATCACGTCCCTCGTCAATCGCGTGATCTTTCCGAACGGTCGCCAAACGGCGGAAAAAAAGGGTCATGTCGGTTTCGGTCAATTGCAGCGTCGTCTGTAAATCAGCGAACAATTCTGTGTCACCTGTGCCGACACGTTCTAGGCCGAGCTTGCCAGCGAACATCGCGTCATACGATGTCGCGTATTGGGCAACGACTCGATCCAGCACCGCTTGCAACGGCTCGGCTTCCTTGGTGAGGGGATACAATGCGTTTGCTAACTGCACGAGATTCCAAAACGCAATTTGTGGTTGATTCCCGAAGCGGTAGCGTCCCCGACCGGCATCGGTCGTATTCGGTGTCCAGTCTTGGTCATAGCCTTCGAGCCAGCCGTAAGGACCGTAATCAATCGTCTCGCCATGAATCGACATATTGTCGGTGTTCATGACGCCGTGGACAAACCCGACGCGTTGCCAATGAATGACCATCTCGATGGTCCGCCGAGCGACTTCTTCAAAGAGATTGGCGTAACCCTCATTCCCCGTGTCGATCATCGGATAGAAATGCTTGATCGTGTAGTCAGTCAACTTCCGTAGCGAAGCAATATCATTCCTTGCGGCGAAGATCTGGAAATTACCGAATCGGATAAAGCTTCTCGCGACGCGGCAAATCACGGCGCCCGGTTCGAACTTGGGATTTCCGTCATACATCACATCTCGCATCACTGGGTCGCCCGTCGTGATGAGCGACAACGACCGAGTCGTCGGGACACCCAGATGAAACATGGCTTCGCTACACAGGTGCTCGCGAAGCGATGACCGCAAGACCGCCAAGCCGTCGGCGGTGCGAGAATAGGGTGTTTCGCCGGCTCCCTTGAGCTGAAGAGTCCAGCGTTTCCCGGCGTGCAAAACCTCGGCCAGGTTGATGGCTCGACCATCTCCGAGCTGGTCCGCCCAATGACCAAATTGGTGCCCGCCATAGCACATCGCATAAGGATTCGCTCCGGCGGGTACCAGCGCACCGCTGAACGTCTTCACGAACTCGGATGACCGTAGATCTTCGGATGACAAGTCAATCATCTCGGCCACGTCGGGCGCGACGTGCAGTAGCGAAGGGTGCGACGGAACTCGCGGTGTTACGAAAGAGAACGCAGCACCGTGAACTTGCCGACGCCGATTGGATGTATCCTCATCGGCGGGAAGTTCCGCGCTGAAGTGATCGTCGAGCTGGAGTCTCATGGATACTGTCCTGGCCTAAATTCAATCACTTCAACGCCGTCATTCGACCTTGGCGGCACGCTCGGGTAAAACCCATTCCCGGCGCAGAAAGTGGCAAGTGTAGCCGCCTGGTGTTCGCAGCAAGTAATCTTGATGCTCCGCTTCGGCTTCCCAGAAATCACTCACTGGTTCAACTTCAGTCACGACCTTTCCAGGCCATTTCCCTGATGCGTTCACATCCGCGATGGTATCCAGGGCGACCTGTTTCTGGTCATCACTGGTGGAGTAGATTGCCGAGCGATACGACTTACCACGGTCATTTCCCTGACGATCGACGGTCGTCGGATCATGAATCTGGAAAAAGAACTCGAGCATCTTGCGAAAGTCAGTTTCCGCTAAGTCATAGATGACTTCGATAGCCTCCGCGTGCGTTCCATGGTTGCGGTAGGTCGCATTGGGCACTTCGCCACCGGTGTAGCCGACGCGTGTCGACACGACGCCAGGCAACTGGCGGAATAGGTCTTCCATTCCCCAGAAACATCCACCGGCCAATATTGCACGTTCAGTCTTCATTGTGGTTCCCACTGAGTTGGTTACTCTCGCTTGACGACGCTGCTCGGAAAAGCATTAAAAACGACTCATCCTCGCTTGTCGATGACCGCGCACCGAGACGTTAAGCGTTTCGCAACCATGTTAGGGACGGGTCAAAGATGAGTTGCGATTCGTCTCCTCGCCCTACGCTCTCGTGGGGGAGAGCGTTAGCGTGAGGGGTCTTCATTCAAGTCACGACTTCGTTATCGATCCGTCCTTTGGTGCATTTCCCGGAATCACCGCCCCGAGATTCACCATTCGTTCGTGTTGTGACCTGGCTCGCGAATTGCTCCAATTCGGTTTTGTTGTCAAAGTCGAGGCAAGCAAGACGTGAAGTATTCGATCGAGTGTGACCTTTCGCCAGCGGAATTTGTTGATGTGCTCCGCCGTTCGACGTTAGCCGAGCGGCGTCCGGTGGACGATGGGCCTCGCATTGCGAGGATGCTGGAAGGGGCGGGCGTGATTGTGACGGCGCGGGATGGGGACGGGAAGCTTGTCGGAGTGGCCCGGGCGATCACCGATTTCGCGTACTGCACCTACCTGTCGGACTTGGCCGTAGATGTGGCTGTTCAGGGAACCGGAATCGGACGCGAGCTAGTCCGTCGGGTTCACGAGAAGGCGGGGCTCGATACGCGGCTGATTCTGCTCTCGGCGCCCGCCGCCCAGCAGTACTATCCGCACATCGG
>JBBSJZ010000253.1:0-8295 GCA_038256795.1 Pirellulales bacterium
ACGCGTTGATCGCCGAAAAGCCTAAGAAGGGTGGGTCCTCAGCCGGTACCGGCGGCGACCACGATATGTACTAGGCGGAAGGAATCAGGTTTCAGGAATCAGGCGTCAGCAAATGATGACGCTCGGTGAAGAACACTGATACGATTCGATCTCCAAAACGGCTTGCAAGCGAAAGTTTGCGAGCCGTTTTTTTTTGCGCGCACCCAGTCGTCCCATTCCTTCCTACTCCCATCTGCGAGCTCCCAACTCCCCTCGCTCTGACGCCGGTGTATACTCAACTTTTTATTCACTTCACGCTCCACGCACTTGTCGGCTCAAGCCAAAATGAAAACGAAAACCATCACTCCTGAAACGACTCGTATTGGCTGGATCGGCACTGGCGTGATGGGCTACAGCATGTGTAGTCACTTGCTCGCTGCGGGTTACAAGATGGCCGTCTACAACCGCAGCTCGGGCAAGTGTGATGGTCTCGTAGCCAAGGGTGCGAGTAAAGCGAAATCGCCAGCCGAAGTGGCTGCTCAAAGCGATATCGTATTCACAATGGTCGGTGTTCCCGCCGATGTTCGCGAAGTCATTCTTGGCGACAAGGGGGTACTTAGCGGTGCGAAGGCGGACATGATCATCGTGGACATGTCGACGAGCCAGCCGTCGCTTGCTGTGGAGATCGCCAAGAAAGCTGCGACTGTCGGTGTGACGTCGATCGATGCCCCGGTCAGTGGTGGAGATATCGGCGCGAAGAACGCGCTGCTATCGATCATGGTCGGCGGCGATGCCGGCGCATTCGCAACTCTCGAGCCCTTATTCAAGTTGCTCGGCAAGACGATCGTCCACCAAGGCGGCCCGGGACGCGGGCAACACACCAAAATGGTCAATCAAATCCTCGTCGCCAACAACATGATGGGCACGTGCGAGGCAATTCTTTACGCGTACCGAGCAGGGATGAATCTGGAATCGGTTTTGAAGAGTGTTTCGAGTGGCGCCGCGGGAAGCTGGTCGCTCTCGAATCTCGGTCCGCGGATGATCGCCGGAGACTTCGAGCCCGGGTTCTTTGTTGAACACTTTTTGAAAGACATGAAGATCATCCTCGACGAGGCCGCCGCAATGCATCTGTCTTTACCGGGGCTCGGTCTCGCCAATCAGCTCTACCAAGCGGTCGCCGCCCACGGCCACGATCGCTGTGGAACTCAGGCGTTATTGCTTGGGTTGGCTGAGCTCAACAATATCAATTGGAAGGTGGTCTAATACTTTCCAATACCCGTTTTGGAGATGCCATCGGCCGTTCCGACAATCGCTCGAGCAAGTGTTTCATCGTCGCCGCACGTTCTTCTAGCTCGGCTCGCTCTTTCGCATCCGCGTGTTTCGCTGCCTTCGCGAATGAGCGCCAATCCAGCACGGCGCGTCGGGATAGATCATCGAGATTACAGGCAACGTAGGCCGATTGGGCCTCGTCCACGGCGCGCATGGCTTCATTGTTCTGGCCCAGTCTCCACTGAGTTTGGGATACCCCCAACCAAGCTGAAGCACGAATCTGTGGCGAGTCCGAAGCATTTGCGGCGGCTCGAAAGTTCGCGAGCGCATTTGCGAGTTCATTCAATTCAAGTTGAGCTCGCGCTAGACCCATATGTGTCCAGGTCGTTGATGATCTGACATCTACCACTGCCAGCGCTCGCTCGAACGATCGCTTCGCTGCCTCAGGATGATTGTTTCGCAGCTCAAGCCAGCCCGCGACCGTTCGTGAAACCGCATCCGTCGCTCCATCATCGATCGCATTCGCGGCCGATTCAAGATCACCGCGTGAGTAGTGCATTGCCGCGAGCAGCGCGCGGTAGGGTCGCGGATCGGTCGCCGATTCAATCCTAGACTTGGCAAACTTGATCGCTTCGAGACGCCCGCGAAGGTCATCAACGCGGATGCGCAGCGAGTCGGTGGTGAGGCCGTATTCGAATCCGAGCTGGACGGCTTGGTGGAAACTTTCCAACGCGTCGTCATCGCGCTGCAGCGCTATCAGTGCCAAACCTTCGTGCCAATGCACCCAGTCCGAGTGCGGAGATAATTCGCGAGCCGCCGACGCATCCCGCAAGCTGGCCTCGAGGACATCGTGTGCCTGGTCATCGCCCCTCGCCATGGCCAAGCGTCGCCGCACGGTGGCGCGATCACTCATTGCAAACGGCAGATCGGGCCGCATTGAAACACATCGATCCGCCTCGACGAGCGATCGACTCAAGTGCTGTGTGGCAGCGGCCATATCACCCGCCGCAATCGCCTCATCGCCGAGCCAATACAGCGTGTGGCCAAGAATCAGGTGCGTCCAATAATGATCGGGGTCGAGCTCGATCGTTTGCTCGAGTGTCAAACGCATCGTCTCAAGGGGCGACGGTGGCACGCCGTCTTCGGCCAAGTGCATCCCATAGCCACTGAACCAAGTCCGAAAACTTGGATCCATTTGGGCGATCAAGCACAGTAGTCCGAGGCTGTATCCGTCCGCCGCATTCTCGATTCTACCGAGATCCGATGCCTTGGCGCGGTACGCTTGCTTCAATCGAAATTGAGCCGTACCGGTATACCACTTTGCGGTCTGCGACGGGCGAAACGCTTGGATACGTTTGCCAATTTCGATCGCGGCCTCGGCCTCGCGATATCCGGCCTCGGTGGTCATGTAACGCCTCATCAACGTGAAGACGCCGGCGACGCTACCGTCCTGGGTGCCACCGAGTTCAATGCCGAGGCGTTTGACATACAAACCGTCAAGTGTGAGCAGTGCACGATAGACTTGCCAGCGAAAGGCATCGAGCTCATACGAGGTGAGCCCTTCCGCTGGTAATTCGTGCCACCACTCGCGTGAGTCCCACACGCCAATGTCGTCGAGAGCTTGAATGAGTACCGTCATCGACTCGCCATCGCGAGCAAGAAAGTTCAATTGCTCGCCAAGTTCGGCCAGCTCGTAGAAGCGATCGACTTGCGGTGGTAGGCCATTAGCCACCCCGGCCACGAGCATAAGGATGAGCAATGCAGTCGCAGTCGGTTTCCATGTCGCCATTAACCGAACAGCCTCTTCCACCATGGACGCTCGTCGACTGGCGGATCGAACTTGATCACCGGCATCGACCGAGTTCTGTCGCTGTTATCTGACGAGCTACTGCCCGACGAGCCACCTACTGACGAGCGAGCGAGTTTGCCGCTGCGAACTTCGTCTTCGCTGGAGAACTCGACCCTGAGTAGCAGTGCACCGACTTGGAGGGTTTGATTGGGCATGAGCACTTGGTGATCGATTTTATTGTCATCAATGTAGACGCCATTCGTTGACCCCAAATCCTTGACCATCAACGCTTCGTCACCCGTGAGCGCGAACGAACAGTGCTGGCGGCTGATGGATCGATGATCAATCCAAATTTCCGAACGCGGTTCGCGACCCAGAATCCCAGGAACGCGAAACGTCCAAATACGTCCCTTGAGGTCCGGCACTTCGTTGGTGAGCACCAATTTGTAATACATGATGAGCATCGTTGAGGAGAGAAGCGATCGCGTCTATTGTACTCAAGCAAACACATCGTCGTCGAAGTCGGCGTCCGACAATTACTTTGTAAACGCCGCCGCTTCGATCTTCTCCAGCGGGCTGTCGTCGCGGGCGAAGAACATCAAGTGCTGCCATGGCAATTCGTTGTACTCACGCACCAACTTCATCCCGTTGGCTTCGTACTCACGAATGATTTGCCGTTTGGACATCTTGTGCAGCGGCTTGATGGGAACTTCTGGATCCTCCTCGCGGTACTCCAGAAGTGCCACAACGCCGGACGGTTTGAGGGATCGGCGGATCGACCACAGCATCGATTGCGGATGCGAAAACTCGTGATAGACGTCGACGAGCAACACCATGTCGACAGTGCCCTCGGGCAACCGTGGGTCATCGACCTCGCCTCGGATCGGTTCGATGTTTTCAACGTTCTCACGCATCGCCCGCTGACGCAGTTGCACGAGCATCTCCGGCTGGATATCGACTGCCAAAACGGATCCGGCCGCGCCCACGTCCTTGGCGATCGGCAAGGTCCAAAAGCCGTTGCCACAGCCGAGATCAACCACCGTCATGCCTGGAGAGATCCCGAGCTGGTCGTAAGATTCCTTGACGCTCTCTTCCTGCTCCCGTTCCGGTCGCACCAACCACGAAGCGCCCAAGTGTGACATCGGCTGGGCCACGATGCGTTCCAAATAGACGCGGCGAGCCTTTTCGATTGGCTTGGTGTCCGGATTGGCGAGGTCCGGTGCTGCCGCTTCCGGCGTTGACGAGGCCTCTTGTGCAGCGCCGATAGTCGGCAAACTGCACAGCAGCACGAACGTCAACACGACTCGGGCGAGTTCACTCGTCGTCGCCCGTTGCCAGCTCAAACTCAGGTTCAAACGCGGTATCGAAGTCATAGACGTCATCAAAGTCTTCTCGGCGGTCAGTGTCACTTTTTCGCATCTGCTCGATGCGAATTAAATTATAGACCAATTCACCGAAGTCGCCGGTGTGTTTCAAGCCCCAATTGGCGAGCACCATCTTGGAGAGATAACCATACTGCTGGAGCGAGTACAATCGACACGCTTCACAAAGTTGCTGGCCGGTCACATGACGCGATGCATCCGGATCCGATTCGTCCACCGGCGCAATTTCGTCCATGTGCTCGTGCGCAAATTGCAACGCTTCGCGAATGAATTGGTACGCTTCGATCTTGAATCGAGGATCGTCTTTGAGCAGCTTTCGCATCGCTTGCAGTGGCGAAGACATGGTTCAGATAATCTTTCAGGGGGTTGGTTGGAACAGAACTCTCGGGCTGTCCGAATCATCCTCGACTCGCAGCTCGCACGATGCGAATCACATCGCTGTTCGGGATCAGCACACGGCGATTGTCTTCGGTCCGAATCACCAATTGGCTGGCTAGGATGTTTTGAGCGAGCACGGTGGCTTGGCCGTCGCGGGTCAGAATCTCGCTGCCGACAGCCGGCAATTCTGACTCCAGAGCCTCGTACGTGTCAAACTCATATCGCAAGCAACATTTGAGCCGCCCACAACGCCCGGAAATCTTCGTCGGATCGAGTGTCGCCTTCTGCAGCTTCGCCATCTTCATCGATACTGGCGGCATTTTCGAGAGAAAGTTCGCACAACAGATCGGTTGTCCGCAATCGCCGTAGTCAGCCAAGAGCTTCGCTTCGTCGCGAACACCGATTTGCCGAAACTCGATCCGCGTTTGAAACTCCGTCGCCAAGTCCCTCACCAGCTGGCGAAAATCGACTCGCTTTTCGGCGATAAAGTAGACGATGACACGCTCGCCACCGAGCAACCGTTCAACATCGACGAGCTGCATGACCAACCCAGTGGCCGCGACGCAGCGCCGGCACAATTCCAAATCCGCCGACGACTTCTCGCTCAACACCCGCCATTGGGTACGATCGTTGTCCGCTAATCGCCTCAAAATCCGACCTTGGGTGGGCTCGTCCATCGACTCCAGCGCCGTGGGTGTCGCCTCGCAAAGCACCGTACCGATTTCGGTTCCCCGATCCGAACGAACGACCACCTCGTCGCCATAACGAAACGACTGGTTCGCCGACATCACTCCGAGCGTCCGCATTGCACCGCAACGAACGACATACTCGAGACCCGAAGTCGCGCCCCGCCCGTCGACGTCGCTACTCATCTTTGGTCGCTTCTTCAGCTGGCGGAGCGGACTCATCTGCCTTCGCTGGCTCCTCAGCTGTCACTGGCACTTCAGCTGTCACTGGCACTTCAGCTGTTACGGGCTCCTCAGCTTTTACTGGCACTTCGGGCTTTGCTGGCTCTTCAGCATTCACGGGCTCTTCAACCTTTGCTGGCTCAGCCTTTCTCTCGGTGAGTGACCACGACTGGGTAGCGATCACGACACCGTTCTTGCGCGTCCCGACGAACAACTCACTCGGCCCGTTCCAAGCCACCGACCATACCGTACTCGGAGCCGACAACTTGCCACTGCCACCCCCGGCAACGGTCGTCACGTGAACAGCGCCGTCGACTTCCGACGCCGCGATTTGGCCCGTCGCATTCACTGCCACGCGGGTGATCCAATCACCGCCTTTCAAAATTGATTCTGGCTTGGAGTCCGCTTTCGCCTCGCATCGATATAGATTCCGATCATAGCTGCCCACCACGAGGGTCGCGTCGTCCACAAACTTGACTTCGGTGGCTGCTTCCTCGCTCACCTTGATCGTGCCGGCCGCAACAAACTCGGGCCAACTCACGAAGTGAACGACACCGCTTCCATCACTCGCTGCAATCCGTTTTCCATCGGGTGAAAAAGTGAGCGACGCGATCGCTTGCGTTCCCAGGTCAAGTGTCTTTGCGACCGCACCCGCCCCCACGTCGAAAACGAATAACTTACCCGCTTCGTTGCCCGCGACGACGGATGCATCATCGGGGGCAAAAGCGAGTGCTTGACTCCATCGCTCGAGCACCTTGTCGAACATTTTTGCTTCGCCACCGTCAACTTTGTAAATGCCCAAGTTGCCACGATAGTCGCTGCTCGCAACCATCTGGCCGTTGCTGGAAGTTGCGACCGCCCACACACCAGCCGGGTGCGTGTAAATTGCCTCGAGCTGGCTCGGATTCTTAGCGTTGAACCGGGACACACTCGATTCGCGAAGCAACAATCCGTCGGCGGTCGCCGCGACATAGTCATCACCGCCGAGATGGGCAATCGACGTTACCCAAACGTTGGCGGCATCATCCGCCGAAGCCAGCGGTGGTGATAAAAGAACACCACCGAGCATCATCACGGCAGCAATAGTATTTCGAAACAGAGTGGGGTGAGCTAACACGAGACGTTTTCCTCCGGAGCGAGTTGAATGGCGTGATTGTAGCGACATTCGCCCTGCCGTGTTGGTACCGCGTGACACGCTTTCGGTGGGTCCGGTCCCGGCCGACGCGTAGCCAATTTCCCAGCCACGGTGTACGCTTCTTGAACCTCAAGCCGTCACCCGACTACCGAAGCGAAACGTCATGAAACGCGATCCAAAACTGGTCCAGAAAGCTCTCGAGTACATCGAACAGAACGGTGCCCGGCGCTTCAAAGGTGCGATTTTGATCGATGGCTACGATCGCGACGAGATCATCTATCATATCCAAATGCTCGGTGACGCCGACTACGTTCTGCTCGGCCAAGAAACCTTTACCAACGCCGGTCCACTCGTGCTGACTTGGAAAGGTTGCGACTTCCTCGACGAACTCCGTGGCGAAAACACTCGCAAACTCAAATGACTCATCGGCTGAACCATCACATCATGAAGTCACGCTTTCTGTTCTGCGGCATGGGTCTCTATTTGGTCGGTTGCTCGTCTTCGGCGCAGCCGACTGCGGCGATCACGCAACCGCTCGTGCAAGCGAGCGTTCTTGCGCCGGTCGTCACGGCTGCCCAGGAGCGTGCCGTTGTTACGGCGCCACCGTTCATCGATTTGGCCACTGTCGATGTCACGGTAGAAAATCCACCATCTCCCGACGAACCCGTGGTCGTCGCCGCCGCTCTCGATCGTGCGACGGTCCGGGCTGGCGAATTCGTCACGCTTGTCGTTCGGATGGTTGTTCACCCAGCGTGGCATAGTTACGCGGTGACCGGACCGACCGGCGTCTCGCTGCCAACCCAGCTCAAACTGGCGCTGCCCGACGGCATCGCCGCCGCCGCCGATTGGCAGAATCCGGAGCCGACGATGATTGACAGCATCGAAGGCGAGATCGCCGCTTATGTCGGCGAACTCCGTTTCGGTATCCCACTTCAAATCGACGCGGGTACCACGCCTGGCGTGATGACGATCAAGTGCAGCATTCGCTTCCAGGCGTGTGACCACAATAGTTGTTTGCCGCCGACGACCAAGACGATCGAAGTCCCGATCGACATCGTCGCCGCACAGTGAGTTTCGAGCTCTCCGTTTTCGACGCGGCGTCTCGGCGGATCATGATTCATGGATTTGCTGAGATGTGAACGTGGGATGTGCGATTCAATCTTGCATCACCCATTCTCGATGCGAGTGAAGGACTTTGTCGTGCACGATGAACTCAAGGAGATAATGATTCAAGGCGACTTTCACGGAGATGAAAGGTCGTGAACCGTGGTGCCGCGCTGCTGTAGCAGCGACACGAGGTCGGATAGTTCAGCAATCCGACTGACGTTCAGTAACTCGATGCCCTGTCGATTTGTTGGCGCGAGATTGTCTAACCGCAGCTCGGTGACGTTGCCTTCAAACAGACTTGCGTAGACCGCCCAACTCGCGGCATCTCGACTGGCTTCGATCACCAAC
>JBBSJZ010000254.1:0-8284 GCA_038256795.1 Pirellulales bacterium
ACGGCGACCAATTCCCACGCTTGAAACGTTTGAGCGAGCACGCTGTCGATGGCTTCCGCGAGGAATCGCGACGCGTTGTAGACCGGAATCACGACGGAGACTTTGGGCACGGTCGAATCAAGCATGATCGCGATCCCTCACTGGCGATGCCGAGGGTGCGAGCCATGATCGCGCAGTCACCCACGGCCATGCGATCGTGCTGGCCAATCGCCATGTTAGGGTATGGCGAAGTTGGTGGCCTTCGAGGGCATCCATCGCCAGCGTTTCGGCTTGCTTGGCGAGCACTGTTTCCATGAGCGGCCTCAGATCCGGGTACTCGCATCCGAGGCGGAAGTACATCTGGGCACTTGCCGAATAGCGCTTCGCGATCGCCATTCCCGACCACACGCCTTGGTGGTGAACGCGATAGGCTGACATCGCGTCGGGCAAGCACACGAGCGTGCCTTCGCGTGCCGCTAAAATGCACAATGGCCAATCACCCAGCCTCAGCCCCAAGAATAACTCCGGTAGCATCGGGACCGCGGATCGCCGCACCATCATCGAGCAGGTTTGGACGGGGTTCGCGTCCGCCACTTGTTCGAGCGTCCATTCGTTCTGGTGCGAGGGCGGATGAATGACCCCGGTCGGTGAGGCGAGTTCGTCCACGTAAACCGCCGGATGGAAGCACAGGCTGCAATCCGGCCGGGCATCCATCAACTCCACCTGTTTTTGCAGTTTACGTGGATCAATCCAGTAATCGTCTCCCTCGACGAACGCGACGTATTCACCGCTCGCGGTATGGTAGGCATCACAAAAATTCCGCAACACGCCGACATTGTGGGTCCGTAAATGGAGCGTCAATTGACTCGGGTTCTCAGCGGCCAATCGCCGTAAGATTGGAATAGTCGAGTCGGTGGAGCAGTCATCCGCGACGAGATGCTCCACGCTAAAACTAGTGTGCTGGTTGAGGACGCTGCGAATGGATCGTTCGATGTAGCGTTCTTGGTTGTAGGTGATCGTGACCACGCTGACTTTGGGATTCGTCATGGTTGGTTTATCCCAAGTTCGCTTGCAATCGAGCGCGGACGTCTGGTGCCCGCTGGATCGCTATCCGCAAAATTTCCGACACCCTGGAAATATCGACGGTGTTAACGGATTGCCCGTTGGGCAGCACGATCACCTGGGCAGCGACTCGATCGGTCTGTACGAGTGAATGCCGTGCATCAGGTGGATCCGAGGCGTAGGGCTGCATGCCGTGGCATCCAGGCCAAAAGTACTTTCGCGCCAGTACATTTTCGGCGTGCAGTACCGCCACCAATTCATCGCGGTTGAGCGGGCAACGATGAGCATCCACCTCAATCACAATGTAGTGATAATTATTCCTTTCGCGCGAGGAGTACTCCAGCACCGAAACGCCTTGCAACGCAGCAAATTCGGTGACGTAATGATGGTAGTTGCGGCGATTGACTTCGATCAGATCATCAATCGCTTCGAGCGAGGTGATGCCCATCGCGGCACACACTTCGGTCATTTTGCCATTCGTGCCCAATTCAATCACACGGTCGTATCCGGCGAACCCGAAATTGCGCATCAATCGCAGTTTCTCGGCAAGCTTCGTATCGTGGGTGGTGATCGCCCCGCCTTCGAAGCTGTTCAGAAACTTTGTCGCGTGAAAGCTAAAAACTTCGCACTTACCAAAGTTACCGATCATTCGGCCTTGATGCGAGCATCCGAAGGCGTGCGCCGAATCGTAGAGTACCGGGATGCCATGAGACTGGGCGATCGATTCGAGTCGCTCGGTGTCGCATCCACGTCCCCAAACGTGGACTCCGATGATGGCACTCGTGCGTTCATTGATAGCCGCTCGAACTTGGTCCGGGCAAACGTTGTGCGTTACCGGATTCATGTCCACAAAGATCGGCTTGATGTTTTGCCATTGCAGCACGTGCGCCGTCGAAACAAACGTGTAGGAGGGCAAGATCACTTCACCGGTGAGTTCCATCGCGCGCACGGCGATGGCTAGGCCGACGGTCGCATTGCAAACCGCGACGCAGTGCGGGACGCCCAGGTAAGCTTCAACTTGCCGCTCGAATTCTTGGACAAACGGCCCGTCGTTGGAAAACCAGCGACGGTCGAGCATGTCGTTGACGCGGACCAGGAATTGTTCGCGATCGCCGATATTGGGTCGCCCCACGTGCAGCGGTGATGCGAAGGCGGGGGCCGAACCGAAGATCGCAAGTTCTCGCGCTGGGACGCTCATTCGAGGGAATTCCATGTTTGTAAGAACTTCGACATCAAGCGGTCGGCGAGTTCGCCGTCACGAGTGGAAATCTGGCGAGCGGGAATTCCCGCAACGACCGAATTCGCGGCCACCGATTGGGTCACCAAACTGAGTGCACCCACGCTCGAGTTGCGTCCCAATTCGACTCCGGGAAGAATGATGGAGCTCGCTCCCACTTGCGAGTTTTCACCAATCGACACGGCCCCCGTCGTTAACCGCCGATACTCGTCGGGAATTTGGGGGCCCCTCAAATAGCCGGCTGAAAAATCGTCGGTCGCGGTGAAAATCTTTGATCCAGGCGAAAGGCCACAGAAGTCGCATAATGAAACGTGGTCGCCACTTCCATAAATATAAACGCCGCTGCTGATATGAATGTGGCTGCCCATGACGATTCCCTTCGCACCGGCACTGATCATGGAGAAGCAATCGACCCGGACATTGTCGCCAATCGCGATTCGACTCGTTCCAAAAAAGCGAGCCCCTCGATCGATCGAAACGTTCTTGCCGCAAGCGGCGAAGCCCAAGGAAGTCAGCTCTTCAGGGGTGAGGAAACTCATCGTTGGCTCGGAATCTTGCTTAGAACACTCAGTCATCAAACGAACTCACAGCAGTATCCAATTTTCCGCCGATGCGCACGAACACTAACTCGACCAACCACAGGGCGCCACACCCCGTCGTCCGATTGAGGTCGGTGATGTCAAAGACCCGATAACCGTGATCGTTCATGGTCGCCACGACTTTCGCCAACGTATTCGGAAACTCTCGCTGCGAGACCCCCGCTTCGAGAAAAAAGACCTCGGTCTTACTGAGGAACCGCGAAGCTCCGCTCAAGACCACCAAGTCCAATCCTTCCGCATCGATCTTGATGATGTCGGGAAAGGGCAGTGCTCCTTGGTCCAAGAGATCTTCGAGGCTGAAGACCGGCACCGCGACTTGTTTCAAGCCGAGTTGCTGAGCATCGGGCGGTGAATGCCGAAACGTGCAACTATCATCCCGCGCGGAGATCGTCAACATCATGGTTCCCGTACGATCGCTGATGCCCGCCGTGTGCCAGTGGATGTTCCGATCGGTGATCAAGTCCTGGGCGTCGGCCTTGAGTTGCTCCTGCGGTTCAACGAGCGTGAATTGGCAATCGGGAAAGTACACTCGCGCCCGTCGCGTCCATCCGCCACGGTGAGCGCCAATGTCGACGATATGTTGGGGTTGGTAGTTTAAAGCGTGCAGCGTCGCGAAGCACTTTGACAGCGCATCCGTTGCCACCCCCTGGGTCGACCCGGCCGCGACGAACCCCGCGGGGCGAACCAGAACCGCGATGCACTTTTTGCAAAGGTGTTTGAGTTGACTGATGAACATGGTTGATTGATTCCAAGACGGACTAAGGCGGTGACGTCCAATCGCAAACCGGTCGCATCACGCCGACCCACTTTCCGTACCATCCGCCGCGTGGCTTCGTGTCGAAGGTCTCGAAGCTGAGCATGTCGGGCATCCGGCCGAGCAGCCCGAAGTCGGAAGCGATGAGCAACACTTCGAGCACGTATTGGCCTTCATTGAGCACTCCCGCGGGAACACGACAATTCCATTGATGAAGCCTCGCGCGGGGTGAAGCTTGGGGCATCGCTTTTCGTTGCGGCGAGGCGGACGCGAACGCGAGCGTTCCGTCTTCGAAATAGAAATGGAAGACGACTCCATAGCCGACTTCGTCCGCGGCGGGATCGAGCTCGACATTGAGCTCGATGTCCAGCGGTTCGTCGATCGATAAGGTTTCCGCCGAGTAGTCGGTTGGGCGTCTCGTTTGGCAGGAAACCACTCGCTTGATTCCACCGACCCCAACGACTCGCTCGCGGCCATCGGCAGTCGATTCTGCGAGGGTCTTGAGGTGCTCAGCAACGACGCTCGCCGCATCGCCTAGCATCGCGACGCGTCCTTCGTCGATTAAGACCGCGGAGCTGCAAAGACTTCGCACCGCCACCAGATTGTGACTGACGAAGAGCGCCGTCCGGCCGCTGCCGGCGACCGCGTTGAGCTTACCCAAGCACTTCTTCTGGAAACTGGCATCGCCGACGGCCAGGACTTCGTCGATGATCAAGATCTCCGATTCCAAATGCGCGGCCACGGAGAAGCCGAGCCGAACTTGCATCCCGCTCGAGTAGTGCTTGACGGGCGTGTCAAGAAACTTTTCGACACCCGAAAAATCGACGATCTCGTCGAACCGGCGGCGAACTTCCGAACGCTTCATTCCCAGGGTGATACCGCTGAGAAAAATGTTTTCACGCCCGGTGAGCTCGGGGTGAAATCCCGTGCCGACTTCGAGCAGCGAGGCGACGCGCCCGCTCAACCCGAAACGACCCGATGTCGGTTCCGTGATGCGCGAGAGCACCTTCAGCAGGGTACTTTTGCCCGCGCCGTTACGTCCAATGATGCCGCAGACCTCGCCCGAACGAACGTTGAACGAAACATCACGCAGAGCCCAAAACGTGTCGCCCTTCGCGGCACGTTCGCTCGCTTCACGATTGCGGCCCAACAACGTTCGATGAACACCGCGCAGCAGTGCTCGCGGAACCCCGACGATCGCTTCCGAAAGGCGTCCGTACTCGCTCGAGTTGGATGTCCCCAATCGGTATCGCTTGGAGATTGAATCGACGCAGATGGCAATGTCGGTCATGAGCCCAGTACTCGGCTGCGCGGCGCCCGAACACGGGCGATGGCCAATATCCTGGATTTAGCTGCGGTCGGCAAATTGTCGCTCCATGTTGCGAAAATACAGAGCGCCCAAGAGCATCAGCATCAACATCGACGCAAAGCTAATCGCGACCTGGGTCGGCCCAGGCAACGACGCGCCCAGCAGGGCATAACGATAGAGCTGGATGATGATGGCCATCGGGTTGAGGAAGTACAGGCTTTGCCATTGGGCGGGAACCACCGCCTCGCTTTCGTAGACGACGGGGCTCATCATCATTCCGAGCTGCAGCACGAACGGAACGACGAATTGAACGTCGCGGTAGATCGCATTGAGCGCCGAAAGCCAAAGCGAGAAGGCGAGAGCACACAGCACGGTGAGCGCCATGAGCGGTGGCACGAGCACGAACTTCCAAGTGGGGGCGATCCCGCTAACGGCCATCACCAACATCAAGATCGCCAGCGCAATGAGAAAGTCGACTGCGGCCGGGATGAACGCGGCCAGTGGCAAAACGACGCGCGGAAAGTAAACCTTCTTGAGCAAACTACTGTTGGCCGATACCGATTGAGTCGATTGCGTGATCGCGGTCGCGAAAAATTGCCAGGGCACCATGCCACAAAGACTGGTGACGATGTACGGGGTCGCACCCGTGGTCGCGCGGCCCTGCAACCAATGAATCAAGATGCCGAACACGGCGACGGTGCAAAGCGGCTGGGCTACCGCCCACATCACACCTACGGCGGTTTGGCGATAACGCACTTTGAGATCTCGCATACCGAACGCCCACACGACTTCACGAAATTGCCACAACTCTCGGAAATCAAAGAGTTGCAGTCGTGAACGGGCTTGGAAGAACTTCAAAGGCGAAATGACGTTGGGTCCGAACGGGTACGGTTGTTTTCCGAAGCTGATGAACAGTCGATCGTGGGCGGCGTCGGTGCTCAGTATACAAACAAAAAACCCGACCACTGAGTGACCGGGTTTTCTGAGATTCATTTCACAAGCAAACGAGCGAGCGATTAGGCCATTGCGGGGACTTTGGCGCTCTTGACGGTTGTAATGATCGCGCTGGCGACCATGTACGGATCCGCGTTACTGGCGGGACGTCGATCCTCGAGCCAACCTTTCCAGCCGTGCTCGACGGTGAAGATCGGAATGCGGATCGAGGCACCACGGTCCATCACGCCGTAGCTGAACTTATCGATCGACTGGGTTTCGTGAAGCCCCGTCAAACGCTGGTTGTTGTCCGCGCCGTAGACGTCGATGTGTTCTTTGATGCGCGGCTGGAACGCTTCGCAAACCGCGTCGTAAACTTCCTTGCTGCCGCAGGTGCGGAGCAACGTGTTGGAGAAGTTTGCGTGCATGCCGCTGCCGTTCCAGTCACCCTTGACGGGCTTGCAGTGGTAGTTGATTGCCACGCCGTACTTTTCTGCGGTACGTTCGAGCAAGTAACGAGCAACCCAAACTTCGTCACCGGCACGAGCCGCGCCCTTGGCGAACACTTGGAATTCCCATTGGCCCTTGGCGACTTCGCCATTGATGCCTTCGACGTTGAGTCCGGCATTGAGGCAATGCTCGAGGTGCTCTTCGACGATGTCGCGACCGACGGCCCGCTCAGCACCGACGCTGCAGTAGTACGGGCCCTGAGGCGCGGGGAAGCCTTCCTTCGGAAAACCGAGCGGCTTTTGAGTCTCGGGATCCCAGAGGAAATATTCTTGTTCAAAACCGAACCAGAAATCGTCGTCTTGATCGTGGATCGTCGCCCGACCGTTGGTGCGGTGAGGTGTCTTGTCCGCGTTGAGAACTTCGCACATCACGATCCATCCGTTACCGAGACGGTCCGGATCGGGGCAGCAGAAGACGGGCTTGAGGAGCAGATCCGACTTGCCGCCGGAGGACTGCTGGGTGCTACTGCCGTCGAACGACCACAATTTGCAGTCTTCGACATTGCCGCTGAAGTTTTCTTCGATCTTGGTCTTGCCACGAAGTGTTTGTGTCGGCTGATAGCCGTCGAGCCAGATGTACTCGAGTTTGCACTTGGTCATGAGGTTGATTCCCCCTAGTGAATCATTGGAGAGTTGACCGTCCGAGCTGATTTACGTTAGCTACCACACCACCTACGAGACTGCGGACACCCATAGCGTAACTAAATTTCCGGTTCGGGAAAGTCATTCGTCCGGGTTCTCGCCCAAAGCTCTCAGTCGCGAGGCTAATCGTTCAGCTCGCGCGTGTTCGGTTTCCGCCTGCCGCTGCGCGGATTCCGCCTGCCGCTGTGCGGATTCCGCCTGCCGCTGGGCGGACTGGGCGAGGCGATTCAGTTCCGAAAAATCCAGGAAGCGGCTGCCATCGGAGCGGTAGATCTCGATACAGTCCTCCTGGACGACAAACCGGATGCCCAAACGGGGGCTAACAAATCCGTCGGTTTGGCCGACGGGAACAAATTTGTCTTCGCCGCGAATCCAAGCGTCGAGCGTCAGCTTGTCGGGATCCAGGACGTAGTACTCGTCGACTCCATAATGCTCGTAAAAATGAAGTTTATTGAGCATTTCGCGAAATCGATTATTGGGTGACAACACTTCGAAAACGACCTGGGGTGGTACGCCACCCTCCAACCACTGCATGTAGGATCCTCGATAACCCTTAGGCCGCCCGAAGGCGACCATCGTATCCGGCGCGACACGGGTTTTATTGTCACCTTCTACGGGATACCACAGCAGGTCACCGGCGACAAAGACGTTCGGATCATCCTGGAAAATAGCGTCGATGTTACCCTGAAGCGTCACGATCCAGCGAAATTGCAGGGTGTTGTCGGACATCGGTTGGCCATCACTGGAGGGATAGCGGACGGTTGACGAACTGGCTGTACCCATGGTTTTTCCGTATCTGGCTGAAACACCAATGCCACTGCAGGTGCACTGCTCATTCTAGGCGGCTGAGCGCTCGAGAACCAAGCGTTTTTTACTGCTCGCCCCCGTTATTACTTGACCTTCTCTTCCTGCCATCTGACTGCGCGACTGTCGTGATAGCCGATTCGGCAGGCGACCGCTTCAATCTCGCCAGACGGCATCGGGAACGATTTAACATACAGGTTCCAGTGATCATTGCCGCTGCCGATTGATCGATAAACGATCGAAGCTCCCTCGGTGGAACATCCCATAGTGACCATTCCAGCAGCGAAGGATACCACCGGCGGCTGCGTCCTCGGGTACTCGCCATCGGGAAGCATCTCTTCCACGAGCACCGCTTCGGGGATCATTCCGGTGTCGCCAATCTTGTCCTGCCACGCCTCGGTCGCGTCCCGCATGCGCGCGAGTCGATCGGCGTATTGCGGCAGCTCAGCGAGATTG
>JBBSJZ010000255.1:0-8257 GCA_038256795.1 Pirellulales bacterium
AACGCACCGCCAAACCGGGACCCGGGAACGGATGACGCCAAACGAGCGTTTCGGGCAAACCGAGCTCACAACCCAATCGGCGGACTTCGTCCTTGAATAGATCACGCAGGGGTTCGATCAACTCGAAACCGAGTTCGGCCGGCAGGCCACCGACGTTGTGGTGCAACTTGATCGTCGCCGCCGGTCCGTCAGGATCCGCCCCGCTTTCGATCACATCGGGATACAACGTGCCTTGAGCGAGGAAGTGAGCGTCTTGGATCGTCGCCGCTTCCTCCTTGAAGCAATCGATGAACGCGTGGCCGATGCGGCGGCGTTTCTCTTGCGGTTCGCTGATGCCCTTGAGAGCGTCGAGGAAGCGATCTTCGGCGTCGACGACGCGCAGATCGGTCTTGAAGTGCGTCGTGAACTCGCTGATCACGGCCGCTTGTTCGTCTTTCCGCAACAGCCCGTTGTCGATCAGAATGCACGACAATTGCGACCCGATCGCCTTGTAGAGCAGTGCCGCCACGACGGCTGAGTCGACGCCACCGGACAACCCACAGATCACCCGTCGCTCGCCGACCTGCTCGCGAACTCTGGCGATCGCCGCGTCAGCGAAATCGCCAAGGTGCCACGTGCCCTCGCAGCCGCAAACGCCGATGACAAAGTTGTGCAGCACTTGGCCGCCCAGCGGTGTGTGCGTGACCTCGGGATGAAATTGCATCCCGAACACCGGAAGCGTCTTGTGCCGAATCGCCGCGTAAGGACACGTCGCCGTGCTGGCGAGTGGCTCGAATTGGTCCGTGATCGCCGAGACCTGGTCGCCGTGGCTCATCCACACATCCATGTGTTCAGGCAAACCCTCGAAGAGCGATTCCCGATTGATGAGTTGGCAACTGGCCCGCCCATACTCGCGGCTGGGTGTGTGATCGACACGACCACCGAGTGCCTCGCAGGCGAGTTGCATGCCGTAGCAAATGCCGAGTACGGGAACGCCGAGTTCAAACAGCTTGGGGTCGCAGCGAGGCGCCCCCGCTTCATAAACGCTCGATGGGCCTCCCGAGAGAATGATGCCCTTGGGGTTCAGCTCCGCGATGCGGTCGGCCGACAGATCATGGCGCAAGATTTGACAGTAAACGTTCTGCTCGCGAACGCGTCGGGCGATGAGCTGGGCGTACTGCGAACCGAAATCGAGGACGACGATTTTTTCGTCGGTCAGCGATTCCGTGGCCGCGGCTTGCTGCGAGACGGATGCGCCAGCATCGTCGCTGGTCGGTCGTGTAGGCTGGAGTCCACTCATGCGCGGGACGCTTCTCGGGGGAGCGCCGGTTTTCTGTTCGTGATTGCGGTTTCAGTCAGGCAACGACCTTCGACGGGGCGAGGTGCTCGCGAGATCGAATCACGGAGTGTAGAAAAAACCCGCTGTTTTCCCAAGGGGCTAGCAGAGCGGAAACCAGATCGTTCATGAACGAGATCAGTTACTCTGCAGATCCCAGGCGTCGATCCAGATGGTTTTCGCCGGCTTCATCGAGAACTCTTGCTCCAAACGCTCAGCCATGTCCGGCAAATGCCCGGCTCCGTAAAACACCGCGATGTTCTTTTTGCCAGCATCGAGTTCTTCTTGCAGCACCTTGAATGCCTTGGCATTGCGGCCCTTGATGAGGGTATTTTCGCCGTTGGCGTCATCCATCCCGGCGGTGACGATCTCGATGTCAACCAGTTGGCGGGCCATCGCTTGCTTCATTTTCCTGGGACGATCTTCACTCAGTAGTGCCAGCAAGATTCCCGCGTCACCACCGCTCGCGGCCTGGGACGCCAGTCCCGCACCCATCATCCGGGCGATCATCTTCACGACGCTGTCGCCGCGCCGCTCGAGGTCCTCGACGAACTCGTCCGGACTCATGTCAGCATGGCGAAAATTCTTGGACATGTAGTCAATCTTCTCAAGCTGGTACTCCAGATTGAGCATGTCCTTCATACCGGTTTGCATCGACGCCAGCAAACTGCGGCGAGCCTGCAAGTCTTCGGGACGAATCCGAGTTCCATCGGGCGCGACGAGTTCGTACAGCACGACGTCATACTTGGCGAGTCGCTTGCCGAGATCCGCGTAATACTCGATTTCGCCGATGTGGACGACGCCGACCAAATCAACCACTTTGCCTTCATTGGGGCCGCCCGTGACGCCCTCGTAGCGAACGATCGCGGTTTGCATCGCTCGCGGTTTCCCAGACTCGGTGTCGTCAATGCGTGCATACAGCGGACGGTCACTGGACTTCGTTTCCGTCGGCTTTGCCGCGGCTGGTTCAGATTCCGCGATCGCGGCATCCTGAGCGACGATCGCGAGCGGGAAAAGAGCCAAGCCCAGGAGGACCGCAACCAAGTAGTTCAAACGCATCGCAGGGACCTTCGGGCAAATCGTAGAAACGGGACTCTCGCTCTGGATACCCCAAGGATAGGCTTTTAGCCCTGCAAGTTCAAACCAGCCGACATGGTCGTATTCAAATCTGCAACCTCGGCGAGGATTGCCGCCGGTTGCTCGTTGTTGCAAACGAGTTGCCATGTTTCGGACTCAATTCGCAACACGTCACGGATCGATTCGATGCGATCGGCACTGCTTTGCTGCTCGGCGGTGACCAGTTCCTTGCACAAAAAGACGTACAAGTCCGCGACCTGGACGCACAATTCATTTCCATGATTCCCGACACCGCCAAGCAATTCGGCGAGTAGATCGAGCAAGTGGATCGATTGCTCATTGGGACCTCGGGAGCCGTTTTCGTCGCGATACTTGATCAGCAGCGCTCCGGCGACTTCGACGGCGCGATTGATCAGCATCAACCGCAGCCGCGCCGGGCTCGCCGCGCGAACGGCGTTCTCGATGTACTCTTCGCCGGCATTGCGGTGTTGGGACCTGGCCAAGTGGGGTCGACGCGGCGCGGAACCGTAAGACTCGTGATGCACGAATGAACTTCCTTGTTAATTGGCGTGGCAGCGATACGAACGCTTGAGATTTTCAGCCGAAATGCGCTCACACCCGGTTTTCGCGAGAACCGGACGCTAACGCGTCGCGGCCATTGAGACGGTTGGTTGACGATCGATGGTCAGCTACTGGACGACGAACTGGTGAACGACGAGTAAGATTGAATCTGGCTGAGCGCCGATTGATTCGATTGCAATTTCGCGATCGCGGCTTCGCTCGCGTAGTAACTTTTGAGCAGCCGATTGCGTTCGTTCTCGAGCCGTTTGTTCAAGACGTCAATGCGTTCGTTACCTCGCTGCATCTGCAATCCAAGGGTCTCAGTCCGGTTAATCAGCAAACTCGTGTTGGGTCCAGCGATTTGATCCGCCAGCTTACTCAGTCGAGCGGCGGCACCGGTGTCGGCTTTGGTGAAGAACTCGGTGACCGCATCAGGATTGTTGTCCAGGGCGGCGGTCAACTTGGCGACGTCGAGCGTGAGTTTGCCCTGGTCATCGAGCCGGATGCCAACGGCGCTGAACGACTTGATGCTGCCCGCTCCCTGGATGGCGCCCGAGAACGTTTTGCCATAGCCCGTGCTGATTCGCAGCGCTTCACTGGTGCCAAACAGTAGTCCGACTTCCTGCGTGGCGGCGTTGAAAAATGTCAACGATTTGAGTTTGTCCGACATCTTGTTGTATTGGTCGACGAGCGACTGGGCCGCTTTGGTCACCGCTTCGGGGTTCTTGTCAACATTGACTTGCACCGAGCTCTCGGCGAGTTGTTTGAGCGTCAGTGAAAGTCCGGTGGCTTCGTCCGCGAACACTCCGTCGGCACTCGACAAAAATCGCTCCGAACCGCCGCTGGTCGCGATCGTGATCTGTGCGTCTTGGCCTCGCGCGGTCGTGATGAACGAGAAATCGGGCGAAGTCGAATCGATACTCAACCGTCCCACTTCACCGTTGCGTTTACTCGATAATTGCAGGCGTGATTGGCCGAAATCGTCCTTCACAATCGAAGCCGTCGCGAAGCGGCTGGTCTCGTTGATTCGCGTCACGATGCTTTCAAGCGTATCGGTCGCGGCGTACGAAAATGAATCCAGCTCACCACCCACAATGGCACTGACACTTTGTCCGCCAATCGTTTGCGTTGTCGCCTCGCCAGCGATCCCGAGCAACTTGGCGCTGCCAGCGGCACCGACATCGACGACCGCAAGTTTGCCGCTACCGCCGGCGCGATCGATGAGTTGGATGCCGTCACCGCGTTCGTTGATGCGGGCTTCGACGTTGACCGATAGGGCATTGATGCCATCGATCAGTTCACCGACCGTTTGAGCGCTGGTGACGCCAAGATTCACGGCGCTCTTAACGCCCGCCGAATCGGTGATCGTGAACGAACCCGTGCCGAGTCCACGTCCCTGATTGAGGGAGGCGACGGTGGTCGCACGGTCGACGAATTGGCGATTGAGGCTGCGACCGTCGACAATGGTATCGGCGCGATCGAACTCGATGCCCAGGGTTGACGCGGTGCTATCCGATGAACTGATTTTGAAGTTCGTGGTCGTGCCGCCCGAAAGATCACGGAGCCGGAGTCCGGTGCCGCTGTCATCGAGCTTGGCGCTGATTTCGAGTCCGCTGGCGTTGATCGTGTCGGCAACCTGCTGGATCGTCTTAGCTCCCGAGAGATCAATGATCGCGGTGGCGCCGCTGCGGGTTTGCAAATTGAGATTCGTCAGTGGGCCAAGTCCGCGTCCGCCGCCGAGATCTTCCAGGGATGTCCCACGCAGCGGTTTGACGAGGCTGCGTGAGGTCGCCGTGCCGCCACTGGTGACGCCATCGACGCGCAAGGCACTCGCCACCGCAGCCCCACCTCCGTCGGCGAGCGAGAAGGTTCCTGCACCGCTCGTCAAGTCTTGGAACACGATCCGATCGGCTTCCGGCGATAGCGACGCGTTCAGACGACCAGCACCCTTGTCGTTGATGAAATCGAGCAACTCGCCCACGGTCGCCGGCGATGTACCGCCGGCCGTCGGGTTGAAGTTGATGCTCAGGGCTGTGTTGTCCTGCAACTTGGCGACGAGATCGCTGCCGACACCCAGCTTGATGCCCAACGACGAGAGCGACGTTAGCCGCGCCGCTGCGGCGCTGGGCGGATTCAAGTCCGCTCCCTGGGCTTGATTGCTGGCGACGTTGATGCCGTAAAGCCCCAGGTCGATGGCGGTTTCGCCGAGACCGATATCTTCGACGCGGAGATTCGAGACGGTTTCGCCCGACAGATCTTGGAGCGAGATGCGATCGGAGTCGGCGGTCGCTCGGACGCGGACACCCGACGCCGAATTGATGGTCTCGAGGACATCGTCAATCGTACGAGCTTGGGACAGATCGACGTCCGTGGTCTTTCCCGAACGATCGGTGATGCGAATGCTGCCGGGTTGGACACCACGGCCTTGGTTGAGCTCACTCAGCGAGGTGGTTTGCTCGAGAAAGCCACCGGGGGCAATTTCCAGTTTCCCGGCGACGCCGATCGCAGCCGTCGCCGAATCGAAAGTGCGTTGCGAGCGGGCGGAGTGCGTGGCCGCGAGCTGGACGGTGCGGACGGCGTAGCCGCCCGTCGCGGCGCTGCTACTCGCTTTGACCGACAACGCATCGGCTTCGGAGGATGTGGCCTTCCGCGACTGGAACACGTCCACGTTGGAGAGTTGTCGGCCGGCGAGCTGGACGCCGATCACCGAGGCTGTCAACTCGGCGATCCCGACTTGCTGCTTGCCGAGTTGGTCAACGGATGCTTTGAGTCGGTCGCGTGGTTGGCCGCTGAGCGCGATCAATTGATCAACGGTGCCTTGGATATTGGTACCGGTAACCAGTCCGACGGTTGATTGGAGGCGTCCCATGAGCGGATTCAGTTAAGCTGGAGCGAGAACGAGGTGGGAGGTTTCTATACAATCGACACTTTGCCGGTGCGTCGTGTTGTTTTTCTGGACCGACGGCGATAGCGGCTTGTCAACTTCGGCACCGGGCCAGCCTCTCCGAGGCTGAAAACGCTGCAAAGCTGCGGTTTCCCTGAGTCTCGGAAAGACTCGACGACTTGAAACCGAGGCCGAAAACGACGCCAGCCGATGAGTGTGAAACCCATCGGCTGGAGCGAGTTTAAATGGGACTTCAGCCGGAAGCGGCTGCGACTATCGCAGCAGCGACAGCACCGATTGTGGGTTCTGGTTCGCTTGTTGCAGCACCGTCGTACCCGACTGGACCAAGATTTGGGCTCGTGTCAAACGAGCTGCTTCCTTGGCGAAGTCAGCATCGCGGATCGAGCTCTGAGCTTCTTGAAGGTTAGCTACGGTATCGCTCAAGCTCACTTGGTTACTTTGCAATGTCGTTGCCTGGAACGCACCCAATCGACCACGCAAGCTGGTCACTTGATTGATCGCTTCGGTGACGATCTTCGCAGCCTTGTTAGAATCCTTCGTTAGCGAAGCGGCTTCGCCCGAACCGAGTTCGAACAACTTTCCAGCAACACCGCCGAGGCGAGCTGCCGAGACGCTTTGCAGACCGATACGAGCTTGTTGGTTGCTAACGACGTCGGCACCCAGTTGAAACAGAGCTCCACCGCCCGTGATCGAGAACGTCGACGTTTGAGTTTGATCAGCGGACAAGCTGATCTTGAGGTCAAGTGTCGCCGTGTTGAGGGAGATCTCGTTACCCTTGCTATTGGCTGCACGACCGTTGATCGTCGCCTGGACATCGGTACCGACGCCTCGTGAACCGTTGCCGAAGTTACCGCCGGCTCCTTCACTAATCACTCGCAAGTCGACGAGCGAATCGCTGCCGTATTCGCTGCTGCGCAGTTCGAGCGAGGTTCCGTTGGCGGTTGCGGAGATGCCGGTGGCGTCCTTCACCAAGTTGATTTGGTCCACCAACTGTGACAGGCTAGTACCGGCGGAGACGTTGAACACTTCCGAACCCGATTTTCCAGCCAGCTCAAACACGGCATCGGCTTGCACGCCACCGGCGAGGTCGGCACCACCACCTGACAGAGTCGCTCCGGTCGCTCCGGTTCCAGCCGTGGTAAAGCTGGTAGCCGATCCACCCGTTGCAGTGTAGCCGGTCAGTGTATTGACGGCATCTTGGATGCTTTGCGACGACACCGAAGTGGCGAAGTCATAGGTCACTTCGAGTGCGCCGGTGGTGGCATTGAGTGCAGCGGTGGTGCCCGTGGCCCCCGTGCTGTTGATGTAGTTGATCGCGACGTTGTCGGCTCCACCAGCGGTTGGCGAGGTCACGGCGATGGTGCTGGCGGTGTTGGCATCAGCGCCACCGGTTAGAGCTCCGGATGTCGCCAGCGTGTTGGCAACAGTCGATCCGGTTCCGGTCGCCGTTGCACCGTAGCCCGTCAAACCATCGATGGCAGTGGCAATCGCCGAACCCAAGGTCGCTACCGATTGATCGTACGAAACCTCGATCGCTCCAGTACTCGAATTAATCGCAGCCGTCACGCCAGTTTGGCCGGTGGCGTTCACGAAGTTGATGGCCACATTGCTGGCGGCACCCGTCGCAGCCGCTGTTACGGCGATGCTCGATGCAGCGGTGGCCGCCGAGCCACCGGTGAGGCTGCTGTCGGTCGCTGCCGTATTTGCAACCGTGGTCCCAGCGGCGGCTCCCGTCGCGGAGAAGTTCGCTACCGTTCCGATTGCCGTTTGAATTGATGCAGATGTCGTCGCTGCGGCAAAGTCATACGAAATTTCAAGTGCACCCGTTGTTCCATTCACTGCAGCGGACGTTGCTCCAGAAGCACCGGCGTCAATGAAGTTAATTGCAACGTTGGCGCCCGCCGAGTTCGTCACTGCGAGCGTGTCAGCACCGATCGACACGTTACCAGTCGATGCAACGGCGGCGGACCCAGCATTAATGTTGAGTGTAGCAGTTGCAGCGGCTGCTGTGACCGCAGCCCCAACCGAGAGATTCGCTGTAGCGGATATGCCAGCGACGGGAGCGGTGAAGCCGGTGACGTTGACGGCTGCCCGGGTCGCGGCGGCGGAAATGGCGATCGAAACGTCCACCTTGCCGGTCGAACCGAGGTTCGCTTGGTCAATTTGCAAGGACTTGATGTTTGAGAAGTTCGTTCCGCTCTTGGTCACAAAGTCCAGGCTGCCGTCGATCAGCTTGCGGCCTTGGAAGGTCGTCGTTTGAGCGATTCGGTTGATCGCTTCGAGCGAGCTATCAATCTGCAACTGATTCGCCGCGATTTCGTCGTCGCTCAAAACCGTTTGAACCGTAGCCAGAGTGACTTGCAAGAAACGCTGACGCGTTTGAGCACCGGTCTCCGCAT
>JBBSJZ010000256.1:0-8228 GCA_038256795.1 Pirellulales bacterium
GGGTGCCGTGAACATTACGCCCGGCGTTTTCTTGTCCTCAAAGACCGGTTGACCTAAACGAACTTTGTCACCCGGTGAAACCAACATCGTCGGCTTCATCCCGATATAGTCGTCACCCAGCAACGCGACCTGGCGAACCCGTTTGGCGGCTTCGATCCGCTGCTCAGGAGCTCCCACGATCGGCAGATCTAAACCTCGTTTGATGGTCGTCATCAGCTTCTTTTCTTGCTCAATCATTCATGAAATCTGACGCCCATCAGACTGACTTTGTGAAAAATTTCACAAACTCGAGTTGAGCCAGAGCCCGAATCGGGAGGATCATGGATCCCAGGGGATTCGGGCTTGGCGGATGCTGAAAGTGTGGGGCGTCACGCGAAAGAAAGAGTTCGCGTGTTGGTACTATTGCAGAGCGTAGGAAAGCTGACAACGCCAGACGGGCGAGTCGACAAGTCATTTCTTGAGGGCGATTCTCACACCCATTCGACCGGCAAATCGCCTAATGTGAATCAATCACCCCCTAGGGCTTTCCAAGGGGCGTCGATTTGGGCTGGGAAGATCGCAGCTGAAAGGAGACATTATGCGACGTTCCTTCCGTGTTAAGAAAGTTTTCCATTGCGTCGTCCAGACATCCGAAACGTCGTCATCATCGCTCACGTTGACCACGGCAAAACCACCCTCGTCGATTGCCTGCTTCGCCAAAGCGGCCAGTATCGTGACACGGAACTCAAGGGGGAGCGCATCCTCGACTCGAATGATCTCGAGCGTGAGCGGGGGATCACGATTTTGGCAAAGAACATTGCGATCCCGTATCGCGGCGTGAAGATCAATCTCATTGACACGCCCGGTCACGCGGACTTTGGTGGCGAAGTCGAGCGCGTGGTCCGGATGGCGGATGGATGCTTGGTGCTCGTCGATGCCGCGGAAGGGCCGATGCCGCAAACTCGCTTCGTGCTGGAAAAAGCACTCGAGGCGGGCGTGCGTCCTATCGTCGTTGTGAACAAGGTCGATCGACCCGACGGGCGTCCCCACGAGGCACTGGATGAAGCGCTCGAATTGCTCGCGGATCTCGGCGGTGAGCACATGCTCGACGATGCCGCGTACGTGTTCACGAGTGCCAAGGCCGGATTCGCGACGATGGACCCGGCCGTGCCGGGCACGGATATGCGGCCGTTGTTGGACTTGATCGTCGATACCTTGCCCGGCCCCGAAGTCGATGTCGATGCACCACTGCAAATGCTCGTCACGACGCTCGACTGGAGCGAGTTTGTCGGACGGATCGCGGTCGGCCGAATCTCCGCAGGCTCCGTGACTGCGGGCCAAACGATCGACTTGCACCAAAAGACCGGTGTCACGAAAACCAAGATTGCCGCGCTGTACACCTTCGATAATCTCGGCCGGGCTTCGGCCGAGACTGCGTCCGCGGGCGACGTTGTGGCGATCGAAGGACTCGACAAGGTCGAGATCGGGGACACGATCGGTGCCGTCGACGCCAACAACGTGTTGCCACGCTTGACCATTGACGAACCGACGCTCGAGATGGTGTTCAGCGTCAACACGTCACCGATGGTGGGCCGCGAGGGCAAGTACGTCACGACGCGCCAATTGAAGTCACGGCTCGAAAAAGAACTCGAACGAAATGTGGCGCTGCGCGTCGGCATGGTCGAGGGTGTCGAGGCCTACGCGGTCCGCGGTCGTGGCGTGTTGCACTTGGCGATTTTGATTGAAACGATGCGTCGCGAAGGATTCGAGTTGAGCGTCGGCAAGCCTCGCGTCGTGACCAAGGAGATCAATGGCAAGAAGCACGAGCCGTTCGAGACCTTGCGCGTCGAAGTGCCGACCGAAGCGATGGGGCCGGTGATGGAGCTCGTCGGACTCCGCCGCGGCCAACTCGAGGAGCTTGCCCAGCGGGGTGATTACAGCTTGCTAAGGTTCTTGATTCCTTCACGTGGATTGATCGGGTTGCGAACGCGATTGCTCAATGCGACCCGCGGCACGGCGATCATCCACCACCGATTTGAGAGCTATCGGCCGACCGAAGGTGAAGTCCCCCGTCGCGCCAATGGTGTGCTCGTGTCGATGGTCGCGGGCAAGGCGATGCCGTTCGCGCTGTTCGCGCTCCAGGACCGCAGTGACTTGTTCGTGTTCCCCGGGGCCGAAATCTATACCGGCCAAATCGTGGGCGAGAACGCGCGTGACAATGACATGGTCGTGAACCCCTGTCGCGAAAAGAAGCTGACGAATATGCGTGCGTCGGGCAGCGACGAAAACGTGGTCCTCAAACCACCTCGCGATTTATCGCTCGAAGCGGCGCTTGAGTACATTGAGGACGACGAACTCGTCGAAGTCACCCCGACATCGATTCGGCTGCGCAAAGTTTTGCTCAACGAATCCGATCGTCGTCGCCATGGCCGCAGCGGCTGAGCGGGAGCATCGAGCCCCGAAAATCCTGGTACATTGAAACCTTCGCGTTTCAATCAAGCCAGCGGAGTCGACATTGAAGTTCAAAGGGTTCGCACTCGTCGTGGTGCTGGCGGTCGGCGGAGGTTGGTTGCTCTGGGCGTCGCGCCAGCGAGATGCCGGTGCGGATCTGGCCCGCGAATTGGCCGCTCGCGCGTCGCTCGCCGATGACGATCCTCTCGGGTACGCGACCCAGCGCCCGTCACGTTGGGACTTGGATGAGTTGACCGCCACGGGTCGTGGGATGCCTCTTCCCGATGGATTGGTGTCGCGGAAAGTCACCACCAACTCGCCCACTCTCGAGCGAATCGCGGATGCGGAGTATTGGTTCATCGGCAAGCATGAAGACGGCGGCGGCGTCGAAATTCCTTTCGCGCCGGGGCGAATGCCGCAGATGACGGATTCGCTGCGGCCGATCCACGAAAACCCAGGTTACGTCGGCCCCACCGCGTGCCGTGATTGTCACGCGAAGTACTACGAATCTTTCATGCAGACGGCGCATGCGCGGACGAGCCAAGCGGTGACCTCGGAAACGATCGCAGGCCAATTCGGCGCCGACGCGAATCGGATGCGGACATCGGACCCGCAAGTGTCGATGGAGATGATCCGACGCGGTGACCAGTACCTGCAGCGTGTCAGTTTTCATGAATGGAAATTCGACGTGCCGATGCAGCTCATCATGGGCTCGTCCAAAATGGCGCAAAGCTATTTGTACTGGCACGATGACGGTTTGTTTCAGCACAACGTCACGCATCTGACCGAACACGACCAGTGGATCAACAGCCCTGGGTACATCGACGGGGATGCTGCCTACGCGCGACCCGTTCCCCAGCGCTGCATGGATTGTCACACCACGTACTTTGACTTCCGCGAACCTCCGAATCATTACACGCCGCAGTCGTTGATTCTCGGCGTGACGTGCGAGCGGTGCCACGGACCCGCCGAGTCCCACGTCGCCTACCATCGCGAGCACCCCGATCACAAACCGGGGCACGCCATCGTCGTACCGAGCAAGCTGACTCGCCAGCAATCACTCGACGTGTGCGGGCAATGCCACGCCGGCGCCGCGTCGCTCAGCGGTCCCGCGATGCGATATCGTCCCGGTGATGCGCTCGCCGATTTCTACCACCCGCCGGCTGACGCTGCGGATGCGCTCAACAGCGTCCACACGAGCAATCAATTGACTCGTTTGGCGGCGAGCAAGTGTTTTGAGTCGTCACAGATGACGTGCGTCGATTGTCACAATCCGCACCAAAGCGAACGCGGGCAAAAGGAGCTGTTCTCGCAGCGGTGCTTGACGTGTCACCAAGTCGACAGTTGCGGTTTGCATCCGCACGAGAGCTTCGACTTGGCCAGCAATTGCATCGATTGTCACATGCCGATTCGGCCCACCGAAAAGTTGCGACTCGAGAGTGTTCAAGGTGACGTCTTTCCGTCGCTGCGAGATCACTTGATTCGGGTCGATGACCAGGCGACGCGAGCGGTGCTTGCTGGCCAGCGCTAAAGGCCCGAGGCGGGGTCACGCTCCGTTTGCCGCTCGCCGTTGCGGCTGCTCCGCAGCCAACGAATCGCCACTTCAAAACACGTTAGCGAATCAATTTCGGAACACTTGCTGATTGGCAATCAAGCTATTGACGTTAGCCTGGCCTGTCAAAAGCTTGGGCTTGTGGGGAATGAGGATTGCGAATTTTTCATCCCGAGAAGGGATTCCAGAGATTAGCCGGTGGTTGAGCGAAGCGACATCAACGGATTGCGGCTACGTGTAAATCTCTGATCCTGAAAGGATCAAAGAACCAGTACGGAATCTGCGACCGCTTCACGGTCGACAGGTCCATTTCTCTTCGTCCGGTGGTGCCGCTGCGCTTACCGCCGGCTAATGGCTTGAACCGCTGCGCGGTAAAAAAGCGCAAGAAATTGCGACCCGCAAAAACCTTTATAAGAGCAACCTTCTAGCGGCCCAGGCTTCAGCGTGTCGCGGCGGAAAACGGTGGCGATTTCCACGGAGCTCTCTCCCCCCGACGATCAGTCGAGGGGGAGAGTCCGCAGGAGACTTCAGCTCATGCTAGAACGGACTTTGGACGGTCTCGCTCGACGCGCGAGTTCCGAGAGCTCCCCAGACGCCGTAAGGGCTGGGGCTGCCGCCGGGTAGCCACGGACCACGGGTTTGGACGGGAGCCATTTGTTTGTTACCCGCCTCGATACTTTCGGTGATGAACTTCACGGCACCATCACCCATCAAGACATGGCAACCTCCTTGGTGGCGGCTGCCTGCGGTGAAGAAACCTTCGGAGTTATCGTTGCTGCGCGAGCATGTCGGTCGGTTTGGCGGCATGATGGTTTGGAACGCACTGTAGAACATGCGACCATCACCCCAACGCGTTCCACGGCCACGGTTGTCGACTGTCGCTGCGGGGTCGGCGTAGCGTGGACGTGCCGGATCGTAAACGCCAGGTCGGTCACAGTCCGCGGGAGCAGCAGCTGAACCGCCACCGAACTGGAGCCTGGTGCGAATGACGACTGAATTCACTTCACGAGTTCCCGAGTCGGTCACGATTTCACCTGCGGCAACGGTGTTCGCCAAGCCATCGAGGATGTCACGGAAGCCGGTTTTTTGGCGTGCCCAAAAGAAGCCGCGATTGGCTGCTCGCGACCGTTCGACGAGCCAATTGAACGATCTCGTGAAGTCCGCGTGATTGGGGTTGTTCTGATTGTTGGTGTAACCGCCCTCGTTGCGACCACCATTGTTCACGGTGTTGGACGCATCACCCAAGCAAACGGCGTAATTGATTCGTCCGCCGCCCGGAGGGCCAATGCCAGGATCACTGGGGCATCGATACGTGGGGATGTCCGTCGCCCAAGGTTTGTAGTTGAACACCCATGGGCAGGGACCCATCGATGGCCAGATGCCGCCGGTGCCTGCGGGAGCGTTTCCGTTGACCGTCTCCAGGTTCGGATTACTGATTTGCTCCCACAGCGCCTGCTGCTCAATGAACGGCAGGATGCCGACGGCGTAGCTCGAGTACCAACGGGTGCTGTTGTTCGTCGGGTTAGCTGCGGTTCGCGTTGTCCCCGCCATGGTCAATGGCAATTGGTCGAACGCGGCATGGTAGTTGTGAAAACCCAGGCCAATTTGCTTGAAATTGTTGCTGCAAGACATGCGGCGTGCTGCTTCACGAGCAGCTTGGACGGCCGGCAGAAGCAGGCCCACGAGTACGCCAATGATGGCGATGACAACGAGTAGCTCCACGAGTGTGAAGCCCTGTCGCGAATCGGAACGGCTAGTCATCTCTGACTCCCTCACCTTGAAAAGAAATGAAATGGCAGAGAACACGAGAATGCCCGGTCAAACCTCCGCTGCACCTTTGAAGCTCAGGACGAAAAACAACGAAAAGAGGAAGATAGAAGAACCAGTGACTCCCTCGATTGGGCCAGGCATCCACACCTTTGTAGCGGCTTCAGTGACCCCAATCAACTTAAAAGCTAATTTTATTCGAGTTTTTTAACGCTGTAGAGAAGATGAAATGATCATCAGGCGTCAGGCATCATTCTTGTTCGTGTAGCCCTGAAGCCCTAAAAAAAGCCTGGCTCCCGTTTCCGGGGGCCAGGCTTGGCAATTTGCAACGACCGCGATTCGTAAGTGACAAAATCAGGCGGAGCAAGACAGTGAAGGTCGAGGGAGCTTAGAACGGACTCTGGACAGTTTCGCTCGACGCGCGCGTTCCGAGAGCTCCCCAGACGCCGTAAGGGCTGGGGCTGCCGCCGGGTAGCCACGGTCCACGGGTTTGGACGGGAGCCATCGCTTGATTACCGCTGTCGATGCTCTCGGTCACGAACTTGACCGCACCGTCACCCATCAACACGTGGCATCCGCCCTGGTGGCGGCTGCCGGCGGTGAAGAAGCCTTCGGAGTTGTCATTGCCTCGGGTGCAGGACAAGCGATTCGGCGCGAGGATGGTTTGGAACGCGGTGTAGTTCATCCGTCCATCGCCCCAGCGAAGACCACGCTGTTGATCGGCGCCGCCAATGGGCGCACCCGGTAGCAAGAACCTGGGTCGCGCCGCATCATAGAACGCTGGCGAATTGCAGTCTTTGGGTGCCGCAGCAGAGCCGCCACCGTATTGCAAGGCGTTGGCGAAAACCACCGTCGAGATCACTTCGCGTGTCCCTGCGCTGGTCACGATCTCGCCAGCGGCGACGGTGTTAGCCAGTCCATCGAGGACGTCGCGGAAGCCGGTCTTGGTGCGTGCCCAAAAGAAGCCGCGGTTGGCTGCTCGAGCGCGTTCAACGAGCCAGTTGAAGTTGGTGGGGCCACGGCCGCTGAAGTCCGCATTCCCCGGGTTGTTGTTATTGCTGATGTTGCCACCCTCGTTCTTGCCACCGTTGTTGACCGTGTTGGACGCATCGCCGTAGCAAACCGCGTAATTCATGCGACCGCCACCGGGACGCCCCTGTCCCGGGTCACTCGGGCAGCGATAGGTCGGGATGTCCGTCGCCCATGGCTGGTAGTTGAACACCCAAGGACACGGTCCCATCGATGGCCAACTGCCGTTGGGAGGAGTGTTTCCATTGACCGTGGTTCGGCTCGGATTGCTGATTTGCTCCCACAGTGCTTGCTGCTCAATGAACGGCAAAATTCCGACCGCGTAACTCATGTACCAACGGGTGCTGGTGTTGGTCGGATCCGTGAGCTGGCGCGTCGTTCCGCCCATCGGAATGGGCAGCTGGTCGTAGGCGGCGTGGTAATTGTGAAAACCGAGGCCGATCTGCTTGAAATTGTTGCTGCACGACATGCGTCGAGCGGCTTCGCGGGCAGCTTGGACGGCAGGCAAAAGCAGGCCCACCAAGACGCCGATAATCGCGATGACCACGAGCAATTCCACCAAAGTGAAGCCGTGGTGACGAGAAGTATGTTCCCTCATTTGGAAACTCTCCGAGAAAAGAAGGGTTAATAAACACTGGCTGACGACCAGCAAAGGTCGATCGCCCGCCATTCCACCGTGGATTCTAACGGGTGGCCGTCATGCCGGGAACGCTAATCCAACGATTCTGCGAGATAAATCGCTTGTTTCGGAATGTTTATTTGTCTTTTTGACAAGTGGCTTTTTGATTATCTCGGGATGCGGTTATTTACCGAATCGGCGGGGGTGGGGGTGGCAATCTCAGCCTTGCCAGACTCGCCATGGCGATCGGATCACTGGGGTCGTTTCGCAGCGCGTCTTGATACGCCTGGATGGCTTCGGTCGCGTGCCCGAGTTGCTCATGAAGTTGGCCGAGCTGCAGATCCACTTGCACGAGCCCTGGATCCAGTTGCTTGGCGTGCTGGAGTGACTCGATCGCGCTCGCGGTCTGGCCCGCCATCGCCTGGGCACCCGCCAAGTTGTAGTAGCCGACAGCGTTATCGCCGCCGATGTCCAGCGAGGCTTGCAGCCATCGCAGGCACGTCGGCAAGTCCCCGGCCTTGCCCGCTGAGATGCCCACGTTCATGTATGAGCTGGCGTCCAGCTCGCGTTCGTCGTGAACCGGCGCATTGCAAATCACGATGGCCATGATGAGCGTCACCACGGACGCTGGGCGGCGGATGAAGAAACCGGGCCTAGCGCCCAAGCGGCTGATGGAAGCGGCAATCCCAGCGGCGGCGAAGGGAATGAGCAGCGGCACCAACGGCAATCGATATCGACCCAGGATAAAAAACAGTGCCACGGCAACGATCATGGACACGATCAGTAAGTAGTGCAGCCACAATTCACGCCACGATTTCCGCGTCGTGATCA
>JBBSJZ010000257.1:0-8216 GCA_038256795.1 Pirellulales bacterium
CTCCGGCCCCACCGCCGCCGAATTGGCGAAGCGCCAGCAACTCCGTGACATCGCCGTCGCGACAGCGCCCAAGTCGCTCGAGGAGACCATCGATTCGATCCGCGTTTATCTCGATGATGGCAACCTGGTGGAGGCCACAACGCTACTCAAACCACTGCTGATCTCGCACCCCGAAAACCCGGAAGTGGTCGTGATCGCCGCTCGCTGCGAAGCGGCCCAGGGCAACAAAATAGTTGCCGCGACGATGCTGATCGAAAACGAGCAAGCGAGTGAGGAAACCATGATGAAATCATTGTTTCTCGCGTCGAAGTGGTTCGCCGACGCATCCGCGTACGACCGAGCCGAAACGCAGCTCCGACGTATTCTTGAGCTCGGTACCGAAGATGCATCGAGTGAGGATGTGATCCGCGCCCACCGTCAACTCGCGGTGTTGTGCAACAACCAGGGCCATCGGCTCGCGGCGTCAGAACACTTGAACTTCCTCGCCCGTTGGGGCGAGATCAAGGAACGGGAATTGTTCGCGATGATCGCCTACGGCGAACCGTTCATCGATACGTCGTCACCGAAGCCCGACTTTTCGCAAGGATTGATCCCCGCGGCGCTTTCGCAAGCCAAGATCGATCGGCACGAGCGAGATATCCCCAAGGCCTTGGAGTTGATCGAGCGTCTCGCGCGGCGGTTCCCCGAATCGACGGGAATCGCCGCATTTCGCGGACGTCTTTACACGGATTTCCATGATGCGGAGAAACTCGAGCAATGGCGGCAACAGCTGCCGCCGGGAATCGAAGTCGAACCCGAGTATTGGTTCGCATGGGGGTCGTTGGTGGAGCTTCAGGGCAACGCGAGCGAGGCCGTGCGTTGCTACCTCGAGGCTGTGACGCGCGATCCGACCGACCGATTCTCCTACCTCGCATTGGCGAGGGTGCTGGAGAAACTCGGTGAGCAAGAGGCTTCAGAACGTGTTCGCGAGCGATTCAGTGTCTTGGACGAAGTCTCGCGACTCGCCTACAGATTCGGCAGCGAGCGGGGAAGTGCTGAGGACTTGAATCGCATGAGCGAGCTCTTGCGATCGCTTCGCCGTGATGACGAGGCGCTGGCGTGGAGATTGTTGGCCGTAAAACGTTTGACCGGCAACCAATTGAGTGCCGAAGAACTTCGCCGTGAACGCGAGTCGATGGCCAAGCCAACGTCGACCGTTGATGACGGCGATTTCGTTAGGTGCGGGTTGAAACTTGACGATTGGCCGCTGCCCAGTGATCTCGCTCGTCACGAGAATAAGGTGGTCGCATCAACGGCAAAACCGACATCGCCGCCGCCAAGCACGGAGGTTGAACTTGTCGACGTTGCCGCGTCCGCCGGTGTCGATTTTCAATACTTGAGCGGCGATGACCCCAGCGACGATCGAGTGCTGCTGCATCAATTGACGGGCGGAGGAATTGGCGTCATCGACATGGACTTGGATGGATGGCCCGATTTGTATTTCACTCAAGGGGGTGGATCGGCGTTCGCCGTTTCGGGTTCCGATCCCAATCGATTGCTGCGAAATCTGGGGGGCATCGAGTACCGCGACGTGACGACCCCGACGCGCAGCGGTGATGTCGGGTATGGACAGGGCGTCGCGGTCGCGGATGTGAACCAAGATGGTTTTGCCGATTTGCTCGTTGCCAACATCGGCCCCAATCGCGTGTACCTCAATCAAGGCGATGGAACGTTTTTTCAAATGCCAGTCCCGGCGTTCGATGCCCAATCGAATTGGACCACCTCGATCGCGTGCGGTGATCTCGGCGGTGACGGCTTGCCCGAGATCGTCGAAGTGAATTACGTCGACGACCCCACGGCGCTTGAAATTCCGTGCACGTCACTCAATACACATTGCAATCCGAGCACCTTCCAAGCGGCCAGTAATCGCATTTGGCAAGTTCAAGCTAACGGCCAAATCGATCTCGCTGAACAACTCACCCTGGGCGAGACGAAACCTGGATATGGGTTCGCGGCCATCATCGCGAATACGGACGAACAAGCGGGTAGTGAATTGATGATCGCCAATGACACGATCGAGAACTACTTTTGGATGAGCCAACCGAGTCAATCGCATTCCTACCAGCTCGCGGAAAAGTCACATCTCTACGGCTGTGCCACCGGTTTGCTCGGCCAACGCCAGGGGTGCATGGGAATCGCATCGGGCGACTTTGATCGCAATGGGCGGATCGACTTCCACATCACCAATTTCTGGAACCAGCCCGCCGATCTCTATCTGCAGCGCGACAATGGATTCTTCGTGCATTCGTCGCTCAACCGCGGCTTGGATGAAGTCACGAAGAATACGGTCGCTTGGGGAACGCAGGCGGTGGACTTGGATCGCAACGGTTGGCTCGACTTGGCGGTGCTCAATGGGCACTTGATCGATCGCGACATACCGACGGAGCCCTACCGCATGCGAGCGCAATTGTTCATGGCCGATTCAACCGGGTTTCGACTCTCAAGCCCTGACCCGAGCGGCGACGATTACTGGAGCCGGTACACGCTCGGGCGCACGATGGCGACGCTCGATTGGAATCGCGATCTGAAACCCGACTTGATTTGCAATCACTTGGATGCCCCGGTCGCACTACTCGAGAATCGCACTCAAGGTGGTAATGCCATCCAGCTCGAATTGATCGGAACGGCGAGCGAACGAGATGCAATCGCGACCAAAGTCACGGTCACCTGCGGCGATGAACGTTGGACGAGCTGGATGGTGGGCGGTGACGGTTTTCTTGGCAGTAACGAGGCGATGCTGGATATCGGCATCGCCGCTCGTGAGACGATCGACTCGGTCCAGGTCGATTGGCCATCGGGAACGACGCAGCGATTCAGCGACATCTCGCCTAATCAGCGATATCTGCTGATCGAAAACGAAGATCAAGCGTTCCCGCGCCCTCGATAGCAAGGTACCGGGCACGAGGTGCCACCTGCTCGAATCGATCGATATGACCGCTCGGCCAAATAATTTCAACGGTATCGATCCTTTCGATATCGCCGAGCCCGAAGTGCACCATCGGTTCGTTGGTACACATGTATCCGTCGCCGCCCATTTGCCACGCCGTGAACGTTTCGGAGCCAGCAATGACACGGACTTCGGCACCGACGGCGTCCCGCTCACTCGTCACACCGACCAATTCCAATTCGATCCACTGACGTGGCGGCGATTCGTTTTGAAGAAGTGCGATCGGTTCGTCGAGGTGATTGGCGAGTAAGTCCAAGCGGCCATCACGGTTGAAGTCCAACATCGCCAGCGTCCGGCCGAGTCGATGAGTGTCCCAGTACGCACCGGCCGCAGCCGGATCCACGGGCATGAATCCACTTGAGTCGCCGGCAAAGAGTTGCGGTTTCATCTGGTAAGCGGTGTTGTGTTTGCGGGCGTCATAGACGTGTCCGTTGACGACGGCCAAGTCCAACCAACCGTCGTTGTCAAAGTCACCCGATTGCGTACCAAACCCGAGCACATCGTAAGAAGGTTCGTGGAGTCCGTACTTCAGCGCCTCGTCGGTGAAGAAGCCTGATTGCGTTTGCAAGTAGAGGTTCACGGACTCGCTCGTGAAATTGGTCACGTGCAAGTCGAGGGTGCCATCGCGATTGAAATCACCCGATGCAACCCCCATGCATGCCTGGCTCTCACCGCCGCGTCCAATCCCGCAACCACGGGCACTGGCGGATTCAATGACGTCGTATTTTCGAGTCGACGAACCCGATGCCGCGTCGGTCGCCGCGACACTCGTCCAGAAGTGATTCATGTTGCCATCGTTGGCAACAAAAAAATCGTTTCCGAATTGATGATCAAAGTTCGCGATCACCAATCCGAATCCGAATTTGGCTTTCTGGTCAAAGCTCCCGGTCGCCGACCAGGGAACGAACGTGCCATCGGCGGTACCACGGTGCAACTGATCGGCCGCCGAGATGAACCGCTGTGGTTGACACGGCAAGTGATCGTCCTCGCACTTCACCTCGAAGGCGAGCGGGTCATTGATGTAGTTCACTTCGATAATTTCGGGTAATTGATCACCGTCCAAATCCGCCAGTCCGAGACACGAGGTCCAGCGATCGGGATTGTCGATGAGTCGCTCGCTCGCGTCCCGAAACGTGCCATCCCCCTGGTTGACGAGCAAAACGTTGGCACCGATGTTCGCGATCAACAAATCCATGAACCCATCCTGGTTCACATCGCCCGCGCACACGCCCTGTCCCAAGCTGCGATCGCCGCTGGCGGTTTCCCGCGTGACTTCGACAAAGCGATTGTCACCCTGCAAGCGGAACAATTGATTGGCGATTGAATCGGCCGGGTCATTGGGCTTGCCGCCGGATTGCACGACGTAGACGTCACTCGAGCCATCCAAGTCGTAGTCCAAAACGGCCAGCCCCGCTCCGTTGACCTGGTGCGCGTAAAAGCCACCACCATCGACGGGGAAGCCGCTCACGAGCCGCGTCACTAAACCCGTATCGGCGGCAACGTCCTCGAGTCGCATTGGCGCAGTCGCTCGTCGCCGCGGCGCCGTCCTCGCCGTGGATGGCGACGACGAGTCATGCTCCAATTCGGCCACCGGGAAAGTGTTTGCATCGAATCCCAATATTTTTTTGAGTGTTGCCTCCCGAATTTGATCGATGGTGGCTTTACTTTCCCAAGCCGCGATTGCGTTTCCGCGGCGGCTGAGTTCCGCGATCCGTTGTGGCAAAGTGCCAGCGAGTTGGGCGGAGTACATCAACCAAGCAGCGGATTCCCACGGTCGGGCGAGTTCGCCGAGTCGTTCGGAAATCCACTGGGCCCGCTCGGTATCCGCTTTACGGGCGGTATGAAAAATATCATCCAACACCCCGAGCTTTTCTCGCAATTGAATCGCCGTCGTCTCATCGCCAATGTGCTCCAGCGACGTAATCATCGTCCGCATTGAACTGCGATCGGTCGGGTCCAAACGAATGGCTTCGGCGAGCGCTCGGATTGCCTCGCGGTGCCGATCTCCGAACGCCAGATAATGGCCGACCGCGTTCCAGTACTCGGGATGTTGTTCGGTTCCCGGTGGTCGATCACGATGCCATGCGATGAACCGATCGCGTTGGTCGGACGCGGCCAGGAGACGACCCTGAAAGGCCGATGCCGCCGTGTTCTCAGGATACTTCTCGACGATGCTTTGAATCTTTTCCAGGACCTCGTTCGCATCGCGGTGCCGAGCGATGTAGAGAAACCGAGCTTCGCCGAGCGAGAACGGCGACGTTTGTGACGCATCCACGATCCCATCGTAAGACACGAGCGAGAACGGTCCGGAAAGATCGACCAAACTGAACAACTCATCGGGCTGGATCACGCGCAACCGAATCAACTCCAACACTTGTTCGCTGGCTTCATACCGCCGACCCTGGGCATTGAGCATCTGGGCTAGCAAACGACGCGGGATGGGATTGGTCGGACCCCCCTCAATGGCCCGACGCAGACACGACTCAGCCGCGGCGAAATCACCACAGCGTAGATACAAGTCGAATGCTTGCACGAGGGATGCGGGCGACGCTTGCGGTTTGGCATCCGCGAGTTGAACCCACAACGCGGCGGCTTCGCACGTTTGACCCAACGATTGATGTATTTGCGCGGCGAGTTCGATGGCCCGCGTGTCATCGGGTGTCTCGATCAATACTTTGCTGACGACTTTAAGTGCTGCGGCCGATTGCCCTTGCTCGACCAACCGGGTGGCCTGGGCAACGGGTGTTGTCGTCGCCACTGCGGCGGAAGTTTGCTGGGTTGATCGTTCTTCGAGATCGCGACCGCAGCCGAGAAATAACGCCATGCCCGCGAGCCAGCACGCTCGCCTCACGATCATGAACCGGTTGCTATGGCCGAGGTAACTTGAAGGCATCCGCCACTCCTTGCACGATAAGATAATCTTCGCCGGCGGCCATCGACTCAAACACCGACGATTCGCCACTGGGCCACTGCACCACGACACGATCGACCTGGTCATGAGCGCCGACGCCGAACACGATTTTGCGTTCATTCGAGCATTGGTAACCATCACCAGCGAGCAAGAATCCGGTTTGGGTCGTATCACCGATCGAAATCGTCACGCGGCAACCGATCGCATCGCGATGCGAGTGAGTACCGCGGAGGAACAATCGGATTGATTGACCTGCGTCTTCCGAGTGATTCTCAAGCAACGAGATGGGCTCGAACAGGTGGGTGACCACGACATCGCACCGTCCGTCGCGGTTCGCATCGAGCATCGCGACCGCGCGGCCCAGATGCGGAATGGTAAAGTAATCGCCCAGCGATGGTGGGGGCAATTCGCGGTACGTCCCAGCCGCAGTGCGGCTGAACACCTGGGCCGGTTGTCGAAACGCGCGACCGATGTGCGTGAAATCGTCGATATCTCCGTTGGCGACGAATAACTCGAGCGACCCATCGTTGTCAAAATCAACAAACTGGGTCCCGTAACCGAGCATCGGCATCGACGGTTCTGCCAGCTCGACGCGTCGTGATCGATCCGCCCACAATCCGGCGGCCACTTGCTCATAATAAGTGTTGTAGTCAGCCGAGAAATGACTCACTAGAAAATCCAAGTCACCATCACGATCGGCATCCGCCGCTGCAATCCCCATCGATGCCTGGGACAGCGACCGTTCATTCACCGCCAATCCACGCACCGTTGCTTGCTGGGACAATTTGAACGGTTGCCCAGCATCCATTGCCGCCGCGGTCCAGAAATGATTCGCGGTCATATCATTGGCAATGTAGAGATCGATCCCCGGCGCCGCATCGAGCTGGCCGACGATCAAGCCGAAGCCGCGGCCCGCTTCGTGTTCGCCCAACCACTCCGCACAAGCGTCGGCAAAACGACCATCGCCGAGCCCTCGCCAAATTCGGTCGGGCTGGGCCGCAAACGCCAGTGGTGAGCACGATCGTGGGGCATTTACGTCGCGGTCAATGCACGTGTGCTCGAAAACAAAATCGCCGCCGCAGTAACCCACTTCGACAAGATCCGCGATTCCGTCGCCATCGATGTCGGCGATCGCGGCGGAAGTCGTCCACTCGTCACCGGCCAACCCACACACGTCCGACACGTCGGTAAAGGTTCCATCGCCATTGTTCCGGTACAATCGATTCGCACCAACGTTCGCGACCAGCAAATCGGGCCAACCATCACCGTCATAGTCACCGATGCCGACGCCCTGTGCAAATCCGAGATCGCCGACGCCGGCGAACTTCGTCACATCGACGAACACTCTCGATTCATGCCGATGCAACCGATTGGGCGATGAGTCATCCCGTTTCGGCGTCCCGTCCATCATTGTTAGGTAGAGATCCGGCCACCCATCCAGATCGTAGTCGATCACACCAGCACCACCGGCACCCGATTGATAAATCGCTAGTCCCGCTTCCTCGCCCGCCGGCAATCGGATGCCGCAAACATGCTCCAGCGCCATCTCCGGTGCAACATTTTCCAAACGGATTGACGTCTCCTGGTCGGCGAGGGAGATGACCGCGGGAACCGCGCTGGATCGCCAGTCCACGACCGGTAACTCGGAGAGATCGAAGCGGCTCGCGACGAGCATTTCGGGTAACTGCCACGGCGTCTTGCCGGTCAACGTTGCTCGCGTCCGCTGGTACAGCTCGCGAATGCGTGGCTCAGGGTCCTGGCGCAAATTAAAACCGAGCTGCAACCAAGTCGTCGCTTCCCAAATACGGCCCAGCTCGATGAGCGTTTCCGCGATCTTCACGGCTGCGGCTTGAGAGTCGTTATTCCAAGTTCGGAGCGAATCGATCGCATCGCGGAGTGTCGTAATCCTCGCCGCTCGCGTCGCCGCAGCCTGGGACGCCTCGGCGCGACCGAGCTCCCCGAGGATCGATGAAAACCGCGTCAGGGACTCACCGTCATTCTCATTGAGCCGGATGGCTCGCCAGTACGCCGACGCGGCCCGCTCGGTATCGTCCCGCCGCTCAGCCCAAATGCCCGCGGCGAGCCAGTACTGGGGATGCGACTTGACGGATTCAGGCAACGAGGCGACGAATGTTGCGACCTCCGCATCACGTCCGAGTTCGACGAGAGCGCGAAGATTGTAGGCCAGTGCCGGGACGAACGAAGGATGTTGTTGGACGACGAGGGCGAGTCGATCCGCGACTTCGTTCCAAGTCCCGTATGCAGCCCTCACACTGGCGATCGAGTACTGTGGCCGCGAATCCGCTGGATTGTGTTTCA
>JBBSJZ010000258.1:0-8178 GCA_038256795.1 Pirellulales bacterium
CCGTTTCAATCCACACGCCTCTCGCGAGGCGTGACGTGGATGGTCGCGGCGCCGATCCCGGTAACGGCATGTTTCAATCCACACGCCTCTCGCGAGGCGTGACCGCATTTTGTGGACATTGCGAGTGATGCAGAATTGTTTCAATCCACACGCCTCTCGCGAGGCGTGACAGCATCAGCGTAACTCCTTGCTCTGCAGGCAGATAGCACACGATTTCCGCGAACCCCAGCGACGCAGTTGCGTTCTAATCTCACAAAAGACATCAGGGTGGCGAACATCCCGGTTTTTGCCGTGTGATTCGCTGCCGCGAACCCGCTGGGATTTCTAGCATCGCTTGCGGTTCGCGATCATCGCGATCAGAGAATCAAGGGACCGTCGATGTCGAGCGATGGTTTGGCTCCGAAGTGCTCCACTCTTCGCTGCCAATTCGCTCCAAGATAGTAAAAGCGGAGACTGTCGGTGGCTGGATCGACCTCCTCGCACAGTCGCTTCTTGCACTCCGCCCACTGCGCTGGATCGACCTTCAACTCGAAAACCGAATGCTGCACCCGTTGACCATAATCGAGGCACGTTTTGGCGACTCGGCGAAGTCGCTTTCGACCCGCTCGGTCGACGGTCGAGACATCGTAGGTGACCAATATGTACACGCTTGAGATCCTATTTCCAAATGAACGGCGGGTAAGCGTCGATGTCGCCGCGGAGGTAACGAGCCAGCAACCGTGATTGCAAATGGACGAGCAAACCAATCGACGTCTTCTCGTTCAGAAACGGATGCGTAATCGTATCCTGCTTCCGCTTCTGATAGGCCGTCAACACCTGCTTCCGCGCGTCGTCCTTGAGCAGCACCGCTCCGCCTTCGGTCACCGTGAAGTCGCTGGCTTTGATTTGCCGACGATTGATCAGCGAAAACACCAGCCGATCGACGAAAAATGACCGGAACTCTTCCATCAAGTCCAGTGCCAAACCGGGCCGTCCCGATCGGTCGCGATGCAGAAATCCCACCGCAGCGTCCAGTCCCGTCGCTTCACAGGCACTCCGCGCGTCATGGGCCAGCATGGCGTACAGGAACGACATCAGGGCATTGATCCGGTCCAGTGGTGGACGTCGTGAACGCAGCGAGAATTCGAATCCTTCCACTCCCTGCGCCACCATGAAATTGAATGCCTGGAAATAACGATTCGCGGAATCACCCTCCATCCCGCGCAACTGGTCCAGCGACTGTGCCTTGTCCAAGAACTGCAAGTCAATCGCCATCTGCTTGGCGACCCGCTGCAACCCCTCGCGGCGCACATCGTCCGACGCATCTCGGGCACCGCGCAACAATACGCTTCTTGAGTTCGCGATCTTGCCAGCCACAAAATTCTTGGCCACCGCCAAAGATTTCGCTGCGTCGTCAGCTTGGCGGTACTGCTCGCGACGCAACAACACATTGCCTGGGGTGAATCCGACCACCGCTGCGAGGAAACCTCCGTAGGGCGTCAAAAACGAGATCGTTACATTGGCTTTCGCACAGGCCGCCATCAATTGCGGCGACACCCCGACGCGGCCGAAACAGACGATGCCGTCGAGGTTATGCAGCGGCACCCGCATCTTGGTCTGTTTCTCGATCCGCGCCGCGACCGCTTCCCCTTCTTTGCGCAGGTAGACGCCGTCGATGGTGATGAACAGCGTATTCAAATGGCGTTTCATATTGGCCTTAACCTACTCGTCTTCGTCGTCGGTCAGCGGTCCGTCGCTGGCGATCGTGGCCGCGAGCTCTCGGGCCACAAATTGACTGCTACCCGTCTTGAACCGCATCGAACTGGGCAAGCACAATTCGACGAGCGAGCACTGATCACATTTCGGTTCCCGCATCGCTGTCGGCGTCTCCCGATTCGCGATCATCTCGTGCAATCGCTTCGCCGTTTGTGCGGTACGCTCTCGCAGCGCCGCATCGAGTTCGACTTTCACTCGGCGGCGGTTTTTGCCGTAAAACAGAAACCCAACCGGGATCGTCACGGCGAGCATTTCTTCGAGGCACATCGCTTGGGCCGCGAGCTGGACGCGATCAGAATCGTTCTTCTTGGGGCGTCCACGTTTGTATTCGACGGGTACGGGCGGCCCCGATTTCGGAAACTCGATCACATCGGCGACCCCTGATAAACCGAGCATGTGCGAGGCCAGCGGCATCGAGCGAGTCGTGTGCAGCCCATCGACGGTCGACGATTTTTCTGAGTGGGCTTTAGCGTGCAAGTGCATCCCTTCGACGGTCCAGCGGTTCTCAGCCCACAACCGTTCGACATGAATGAGCGCGCACTGTCGCTCGCAGAAGATCAAATGCTGTAGCGCCGAGATCGGCAGGAGTTCATCATCAGAAAACACGCTCAGTACTGCCTCACGATTCAGAGATACCACGCTGGAGCGTTTCAATTAGCTTCAATGAATTGGCGGAGCGAAGTGCGTCGGAGTTGAGCCACAATCCTGGAAAGAGGTGACTGCGATAGACGCCTTCGACTGGCTCAATTTCCAGGAACTTGCCATCGTCAGAGCGCCACCAGCGAATGATTCCCTCGCCGGTCTCAAACACCAAGTATTCGCCAACACCGGCAGCTTCGTAGACATCACGCTTTTCGCCGAAGTCATAACTCGCCGACGAGCCAGCGATTTCAACAATCAACTCAGGCGGGCCGATGATGTAGCCCTCGACATCGAACCGAGTACGACCCGCTTTGCGAAGCAAGCATAAATCCGGCTGAGGATCGTTGTCGGCATTGAGGAACACTGTCGCATCATGCGCCGCCAACACCTCTGGATCATGCATCACAAACGTCGACAGCCAATAACCAAGTGACGCACGAGCCACTCCCGACTGAGCCGTACGCAGTGAAGACATCAAATGGACTTTGCCATTGATTCGTTCCGCTTTCAACTTGTCCGGAACTATTCCATAGCGGCATACGTACTCGTCATGAGTAAGCAAATCGCCGCTTTCCAGTGGCGGAATGAAGGTTTCGCTTTGTAGTTCACTCGCAGTCATGATGCTTGATTTCAAAGGCACAAAATATCGTTGGAGGCGGATCGAACGGAGTCCAAAACTGCTTGTCCTGCACCCAAAAAGTTGCGGTCGTAACTAGAAGCAAGAAGGAATACGCCTGGCATGCCATTGGCAGGATCTAGGCCGAGCTTCTCGATCATGTAGTTCGGCATCGAAATAGCGCCTCGCGAAAGTTCGGTTTGGTTGGGACGCTGGAAGGATTGTATCATTTTCACGAGTGGTTCATGCACGACGACCAACAGCCCTGAGTCTTCGATCACTTTAAAATTCTCGGCAACGAATGGGAATCGTCCTTTTAGCTCGGCTTCAATCAATTCAGTGGTGATTGACGCGTTGCGAAGTAATTCTCTGCGAAACGCTTCGGTAGCAACTTCGCTTGGATCGAATTCGCCAGTGAAATATCCCTCCGCAAACAATTCTCGCAGGACAGAAGCTGAAGAATCCGCACCGCGATGGTGGTTGAATGGCCCTTCGTGTACCAAATCAAAACTGACGAGCGAGGCATTCTCGTATTCGTTTCCACGACTAATGCGTCCGCTTGTTTGCATAAGGCTTGCAACACTCCAAGCTTCGCGGAATCCACTTTGGAAGGAAAAGTCCACACCCGCTTCAACACAACTCGTTGAGACAAGTGTCCAGTCACTGCTTTTGTTTTCGACGTTGGGATCAAGACGTTTTTCGATTCGTTTGATGGTCCGTTCACGATCGACCGGACATAACAACGTTGAGAGGTGGCAAACGTTGTCGCCCGCGTCCTTCATCTGCCGAGCCAAAGCTGCGGCAGATTGCGTCGTGTTGACGATGACGAGTCTCGGTCCAGGAGAGGAACGAATGAGGCTGACTAGTTTGTTCGCGGAGATCGGTTCCAGGTGTGGCATCACGAGCACCCGACGGGCCTCAAACTGCTTTGCTGTCTTCGTAGACTCGGCTGCGAGATTGGGCAGCTTTCGCAAACCCGTCTTACCAGATTTGCCGATCAGTTCTGGCTCCTCCCAGAATCGCACCATCGTTCCCGATGCCATGACGACATGACAGCCATTCGAATCTGCAGAGTCCGTCAACCATTTCCAGGCCAATGGCCACAAATGGTTTGGCAAACAAGCATGGGATTCGTCGATGAAAATCCCTGATCCCGGCAGTTCGTGAAGTTTTCGCAATTTCCCAGGCGTTGATGCTGCCATGGTTTCAAAAAACTGGACAGCGGTTGTGACTACGATTGGCGCTCGCCACAGCTGGGCTAGGTCGCGAGACTCAAGAGATTCAAAGTCCATCTGACAGTGGTGGGCAGCGACAACCTGGTCCGCCGACTCGCCGTCGAGAACGACGGCCTCGCGGAGACGCTTGACCGTTTGATTAATTATCGCGGTGTATGGTGCCACCACAAAAATACGCCGCAAAGGCTTCGTCGCAGCGACTGACAGAAGGTAGCCAATGACTGCCGTAGTCTTGCCGACACCAACGGTTCCCTCACACGAGTAGACCGGCTCCACATTTGCGTTCGCACATTCCGTGAAGAAGCTTTTTCTGAGAGCGAGTCGAGAAGGGTCTACAGTTGTGTCACTCGCTTTCGACTCGAGGTAACTATGTAGCTTTACTAGTCTCTCTTCCCAGCGTGTTGCTGGCGGTTCAGCGCAACAGATTCCCGAGTCGTGGCGCCCTGCATCTTCATGGTCGGCGTCCACCAAACACGACAAGGCTATCCGCATCCGCGTGATTGCGAATTTGGTCAATTTAGTGACGGAACCTGTCGAGCATTCTGCAACGTGTTTGGAGAGAAAACTTCGTAGGGATTCTTGAGTCTCTCGAAAAAGTATTGACCGATCTTCCGGCGTGACGCCACTCACTTTTAGTCGCCAGTCACGAAGTGCCAGCTGTCGATCCGGCGCACTTTTGATCTCACTCAGGTCAGGCAATCCGGGACTGTGGTGAGCCGATGCAAGAATTGCTGCCCAGACCGCGCCGCCATTCCACAGGTGCAAGACCCCGGCATCAACATGATCCACCGGAAGGGCGTGTTTCGACTTGGCTGGACTTGCAAGAACGCTCTGATTCTTCGGATGCAATTTGCCAAGGTCGTGGAACGCTCCGGCATCGCCGACCGCATCAATCATCGAATTGTCGCTTCCGCCGCAATAAAGCAGGGACTCGGTCGCATTTCCTCGGCTCAAACTGTCTACGTTAGAGATATGCTCTCGATAACTTTGCGGCTTAGCCGAATCGCGTTGACTCGGACGTGAATGAGCAAGTGGCGGCGACTCATCGGATCTTTTAGCAGCCATACTTCAATTTGCAGCGCACAGGTCGGTGAAACTGTTCAGCCGCTCGGCTAGCGGACCGATCGAATCCACATCTTTCAATTGGTATTCAGCCAAGCTCTCGGACGCTTTGGTCGGGTTCAGTAACTTGGTTGGCATCATAGCATCAATGATCAACGGATCCGGGCACGAACCAAGAGGTGACTTGTGCTCGGCGTACCAAGCGTTCAACACCGAAACGAACGGACGAGAAGCTGACGCGGTTTGCGAGTAAGCATGCGGAATCAAAAACTTCAAGAGGTCAATATCCTTCGCGGTGCACCCGCTCTTGCGAGCCATCATCGGATTTATGAAGAACGGCATCGTGTAAACCGCATGACGGACGACACGAAATCCCAGCGGCGCCATCCCACGATCCTTGTCGCCCTGAACACCCGCCTTGTTGGTTTGCGTTAATCGTTCAATCTCAACCGGTGCGATGGAAACTCCCAATCCGATTTGAACGGTTCCTGTACTAATAAAGTGAGCATTGTCAGCGGCGGCCTTACCTTTTGTTGATTCCAAGAACGTGTTGCCAAAGACTCGCCCATCCCAGTACGTCTTGATAAATTCTTCGGCCTTCATCTTTTCAATCGCCTTGCGATCACGTCCACGCGATTCGAGTATCTGATATTCATAGCTGTCACTCTTGTCGCCAATTTTCAGTAGTTGACGACCCATTTCCATCGCAGGTGAATCCCAATCCGCAATCAGGTCTCGCACCTTACGTTTGTACGAAACCGCAGATATCAGTCCATGACCGGAGTCGTTGTACGTGCGAGGGTCGCTCTCTTGGTCAGGGTCGCCATTTGGATTGGAGTTACGTACTTCGATAATTAGCAAGCCGGTTCCGCGATTAAATTGAGCCATGAATTGTCCTCTGAGCGGGATTTAAAAACAGGGTTGATAGTCCGTAGATTCAGTTGGTTTCAATGTCCGATTCAGCTACTTCCGTTTCGATCTTTGATTTTCGTACCGGCCGTTCCATGCCGGCGACATAACCGAGCAGGAGTTCGGCGCGGAAGCGATCGTCAATCTCGAGTTCTGCCAAGTGACCACTGATTGACTTAGCAATATTGCGAAGATTGACGGGAGCAAAGAAGCCGTTTCGAATACCGTACATATGGCTCTTTTCCGCCTCCGTTTTGGCGGTTGCGGGATCCGATCGTGATTCGTTCCTTAGCCTTTCGGCCCATGCGTAGTAGACAGGTAGTCGTCGTTCGAGGACTGCTAACGCTTGCACTGGGTTTTTCCCTGCGCGAGCAATGTTTGCATTTCCGAGGAGCTTGGTCGGAATCTGCCCGCCGCGCTGATCCAGGCAGTATCCTAGATGTAATTCGTCGCATCCTGATAGAAATTGGCCGAGTTGATAGGCGGTTTGAGTCATGTAGACCTCTCCAGGACGTTCGAGTTGATTAAGAAGAAGATGAATCGCGGAAAGTCCATCAACGACGGTTTGAGCATCGAGCTTTTGACGTTCTTTCAAACCAAGCTTCTCAGCTTGGCTGTAGGCTTCGATCAAACTGCTGAGTTGCGTTGTCAGACGACTTAACATCATTACCAACGTGGGCTGAGTTCGCGGGCCAATGAAAACCGCTAGCACAGTTGATGCGGTAAAGCCGATCACTTCAACCAGTTGAGTTCCGCCGCGGATGAACTTTCGTCGCGATAACGCGACCAATCGAAAAGGCGGAAATGCACGGATTGACGTTGGTCGCGCTTTGTCGCCTTTCTTTCGCCCTGGGAGGATGATTTTGATTGCTGGCAGGTGCCGCTTGGCAAATGCGTTCCGCCATCGAGTTGCTGCATAAGCAATTTCGTCAGATGAAAACGCAGACGAATAAACCGCAGTGCGATTGGCGGGGTCCACTTGACGCAGGATCGTGACAAATACATCCGGTAATCGAGCAAGTGAGACCTGCTGTTTTTTGAATGCATCAATGACAGCCCCTGATTTGGCCTGGAACGAAGACGGAGAGAATTCTGGCTCGTCATCAAAGGCGTCGAATGTCTCATCCGCAAGGTCATAGCTCGTGTCAGCAAGGAAACTCGCCAGCGGGATACCTGGAAGCGATTTTGAATACGCAAGCAACAGGTCGATTTGTCCGTTCTTCTCTGAAGGCACGTGAGTCCAGCGGTCACCTTCGTCACCACCGCACATCCAAGCGAGCGAACCGCCAAGCCGACGCACCGCATCGGCACCGATTTTGATTGCAGTGCTGCCATAGCGCGCGGTCGCGGGCGTGACCGAATTGCGACTGTAGAGGTAGGTTTGCCCGAGATAGGGAAGGTTCAGTTGCGGGAAATTCCCGATGTGCAGCGAAGACGATTCTCCGCTGACCATGCAAACTCCCTGGGTCGATGAGATACCCGAGCAATCGTCCAAGGCGTTTGCGACTAGACCAATGTAATCCTGGTGGCCAACCGGACGTCCCTTCTTTGATTCTAATACATCGAAGTAAAGCTGTGCCATTCCGTCTACGACCAAGCCAACGGCAAAGGATCGAAAAGCCTCATCGGACTTAATGAGTTGTGTCTTAATCGCGTTCAGCAGCGATTGGAACAGCATGTCTTCGGGATCAGCAAGCTCAGCAAACCGCTGAAATACAAGATGCACGACGCGTGCCTCTCCGTTCGTTAGCGAAGAAAGTTGATCAGCTCGTAGTGCGACTTGCTGAACGTAGGGCATCGCCATTTGGCAACTTTTGACCGACAGAGATCCACTAAGAATCTCAAGCAGTGCCTTTTCTTGAACCTCTCGTTCGACCTGGATCTTCTTGTCCTTCTCTATGTGATAGCCACGAGCATCAGCTATCAATCCCTCGGCAAACTGCTGCTCGACAAACAACG
>JBBSJZ010000259.1:0-8175 GCA_038256795.1 Pirellulales bacterium
CTCGGCGATTCGGTCCCATTGGATTTGCCGCTGACGGACTGGCTCGGTCGTGGCGTCAAGAGTGGTCGCTACTTCGACGGCAAAAAGCCCACGATTGTGACGCTCAATTACAGCGATTGCCCGGTGCTGTGCAGTGTCCAATTGAATCAATTGACGGAATCGCTGCGGGCGATCGAGTTGAAGTTGGGTAAAGACTTCCGAATTTTGACAGTCAGTATCAATGCCAAGGAAACGACGGAGCGAGTTCGCGAGACACGCGAGAAGTATGTCAGTCAACTCGAGATGGACGACCGTGGTGACGAAGGCTGGGTGTTTTGCACGGCACCCCAATCCAGTATTAACCGCTTAGCCGACTCGCTCGGATTCAAGTACACGTACGACAAGTTGACGGGACAGTATTTCCATCCTGCGATGCTCGCATTCGTTTCGCCCGAGGGTGTCATCAGTCGATATTCGCTCGATGTCGCGTTCCCACCCGATCAAATGAAGTTGTCGATACTCGAAGCGGGTCAAGGCAAGGTCGGGTCAGCGGTCGATTTATTTATTTTAAGATGTTTCAGTTACGATCCCGAGAGGAATAGTTACGTGCTCGGTGCATGGCGACTGATGCGACTCGGTGGTGCGGCGACGATCGGCTTGATGTTGGCCGTGCTTGCACCTTACTGGATCGGGCGAAAGCGGTCTCCGAGGCCCCTCTCCCCCGCGGCGAGCACTGGTTTCGCCTCGGGCGAATCGTTGGCCGGGCCGGGTGTGGAGAAATGACGCAGCCCATTTGCGTTGACATTGCGTCCGGATAGCGGACATTAGAGGAATGATGATGAACCTTCAAATTTTTGAGTCCCAGTTGCCTGCCATGTCAACGAAGCTGTCTTTTTTTGCCCAGCCCTTCTTGGGTGACGTTAACGATGGTTTTTGGTTTCCCACGCAAGCGTCTTCGTTTGCGGCCGAAGCCGACTGGGTCTACTTCATGATCCTCTGGATCTCGGTGTTATTCTTCGTGCCGATGATGGCATTCATGGCTTATTGCTCGTGGAAATACGCGAAGTCCAAGGGCACGAAGGCGGAAAGCCAAAAATCACACGATACGCCGCTGGAGTTGGCGTGGTCGATCCTGCCATCGTTCTTGCTCGTGTGGATGTTTCTGCAGGGCACCTGGTCCTATCTCGACATCCGCACGCCTCCCGATGGTGCCTACGATATCGGCGTTCAAGCGTTCAAGTGGGGTTGGACGTTCGATTACGGCAATGGAACGTTCCACCCTGAGCTGCACGTTTTGAAGGACGAGCCGACAAAGCTGTCGATGCGCAGTTCGGATGTGATTCATAGTCTGTTTATCCCAGCCTTCCGAGTGAAGAAGGACGTGGTCCCCGGCCGGTACAACTACATGTGGTTCCAACCGTCGATTCAAAGCGAGACGGTGAGCGAATCAGAACTGGCTGCCGCCAAGGCCGAGTTCGCCGTCGCGGGCGGAGCTTGGGATTACGAAAAGTACCAATTCACACCCGATGGCTATCGCTTTTACGATTTGTTCTGCGCCGAGTATTGCGGCAAGGACCACTCCAAGATGCAAACGGTGGTAGTCGTTCACGAGACCCAGGAAGAATTGGATGCTTGGATCAAACAATACAGCGTCCGACCACCGGGAGATGAACCGGCCGTCTATGGTGAAAAGCTTTACAACCGTCGTGGTTGCGGTTCGTGTCACTCGATCGATGGCAGCAAGCGGGTTGGCCCGAGCTTCCAGGGTTTCTACGACCGCCAGCATGAATTCGTTTCTGGCGAAAGCATCATCGCAGATGACAACTATGTCCGCGAATCGATCCTGATTCCAAAAGCCAAAATTGTGGCGGGTTATGCCCCCGTCATGCCGAGCTACAAGGGTCAATTGAGCGACGACGATATCGATTCACTCATTGCTTACTTGAAGTCCCTTTCCTCGGCTGCATCGACATCGGAATCGTCCGCTTCGGGGACGTCCGATCAATCGGCCGCCGCTGTGACCGTTGAATCGGCTCCCTAGCAGCGACAATCAACCAGTTCGGCGGGCTACATCGCACGCCGGACCATAGCAACATTTATAATCACCACTGACTGTTTTGAATAAGGACACGATGACTATGTCCAGCGGTTCCATCCCCAAAGGTCGCATCGTCCGCGACCCAGGTTTTCCGACCGAGCGAGAGAACTATTTGACGACATCCAAGGGTGTCTTCTCGTGGCTATTCACGCTCGACCACAAGCGCATCGGCATGATGTATTTGGTCGGGGTGACGGTTGCGTTCCTGGTCGCCGGTTTATTGGCGCTGGCGATTCGCTTCCACCTGCTCGCGCCGGGCGGTTGGTTATTCAATCGGCCGATCTTCAAGTCGTTTACGGATAAGGATCCGAACGATATCTATAACCAAGTGTTCACGCTTCACGGCGCGATCATGGTGTTCCTGTTCATCATCCCGAGCATTCCTGCGGCACTCGGTAATTTCCTGGTGCCCGTCATGCTGGGCGCCAAGGATGTCGCGTTTCCTCGGTTGAATCTCTCGAGTTTCTACCTCTGGGTGTTTGGCGCGATTTTCTTTGTCAGTGCGTTGTTCGCGAGTGGGCTGGATACCGGTTGGACGTTCTACACACCGTATAGCACGACAACGGATTCGTCCGTGATCCTGGCGACAATGGGGGCGTTCATTCTCGGATTCAGCTCGATCTTCACGGGCTTGAACTTCATCGTCACAATCAACACCATGCGTCCTCCGGGGATGACGTGGTTCAAGATGCCGTTGTTCCTGTGGGCCACTTACTCGACGAGCATCATCCAGGTCTTAGCGACGCCTGTTCTGGGCATCACGCTGCTCTTGTTGATCGCTGAACGAACAATGCACATCGGGATTTTTGATCCCGAGTTCAACGGCGACCCAGTGACTTACCAGCACTTTTTCTGGTTCTACAGCCACCCGGCGGTTTACATCATGATTTTGCCAGCTTTCGGCATCATCAGTGAGTTGATCAGTGTTCATAGCCACAAGCATATCTTCGGATATCGCTTCATCGCGTATTCATCGATCGCGATCGCGTTGCTCGGTTTCCTCGTCTGGGGACACCACATGTTCACGGCTGGAATGAGCTCGCTAACGACGATCATTTTCAGTGCGTTAACGTTCACGGTGTCGATTCCGTCAGCGATCAAGGTGTTCAATTGGTTGGCGACGATGTACAAGGGCTCGATCAGCTTGACGACGCCGATGTGCTACGCGCTCTCGTTCATCTTTTTGTTCACGATCGGTGGCTTGACGGGACTGTTTTTGGGAACGCTCGCGACCGACTTGCACTTGCACGATACGTATTTTATCGTCGCCCACTTTCACTATGTGATGGTCGGTGGAACGCTGGTGGCGTTCATGGGCGGCGTGTTCCACTGGTGGCCTAAAATGGTCGGTAAGATGTACAACGAATTCGGGGGTCGGATTTCGGCGGCCCTCGTTTTCCTCGGTTTCAATTTAACCTTCTTGCCCCAGTTCGTTCTCGGTAGTCGCGGGATGCCTCGCCGCTACGCCACGTACGATCCGGAATTCGCGTTCCTGCACCAGGTCAGTACTTTCGGAGCTTTGTTGCTTGGAATCGGCATTTTGGTAGCTTTGGTAGTGCTGATGTACTCGCTTTGGAATGGTCGGAAGGCACCCGCGAACCCGTGGGGCGGTGCAACGCTGGAGTGGATGTGCACAAGTCCTCCGCCGTTCTATAATTTTGATCGTGCTCCGGTCGTGGGTGACCCCTATGATTTCGAGTTCATCGAATGGGATAATGAAAACGAACGCTATGTGACGGCCGAGCCCGAGCGAAAGCTTGCTCCAGGCCAGAAGCCAGAACCCGTTCACGCCAAGCATTAGCTTGTCGGCGGACGGAGTCCGTCGCTCATCGCTATTCAACGACCCAACCTTTCCCCTTTCAGCTCTCGCTCTAAATCACATGTCTACACTCGAGGCAGCCGAGCCGGATACGCATGGCCACGATGATCATGGTCATGACCATCCGGCGTTCCTGGCCCACCATTTCGATACCCCGGAACAACAATTCGATAGCGGAAAGCTGGGCATTTGGTTGTTCTTGGTTACCGAAGTGTTGTTTTTCAGCGGCATGTTTTGCGCCTACGCCATCTTTCGGATGACACGGCCCGACGTGTTCGAGGGATGCAGCCAGTTTCTCAATACGAAGCTCGGTGCGATCAACACGGGTGTGCTATTGTTCAGCTCGCTGACGATGGCATGGGCGGTCCGATGTTCTCAGACGGAAGAGCACAAGAAGCTCACCGCCCTGCTCGCTGCGACGTTGTCGTGTGCGATGGTGTTCTTGGGGGTGAAGTCCATTGAATACTCGCACAAGTGGGGCATGGGACTGCTGCCGGCAGGCTACTTCACCTACAACCCCAACAACCCGCACCCCGAGGGTGGTACGAATTGGTTGATTTGGCTGTGCTTGCCGTTCGCCTTGCTGCTCGTGGGTGTCGTGATTTGGTTGGTGATCTCCGTCGTGAAGGGCAACAAGTTCCAGACCGCTTGCGCGATGCCGTTATCTGTCGTTTGCTTGAGTTTTTTCCTCGGTGTTGGTCTTGGGACAATTTTGGAGAGCGGCGAGGCCCAGGGTGGGCATGACGTGGCGCACGCTGATGCGGATCATCCGGCTGGTGCGGTTGATGCTGCTGGGTCAGTGGTGTCCCAGGATGAAACGGTTGTGGGCGGCGGTGTGGTTCGCGAGCGTCTTGTTAAGGATGCATCCAACACCGGGCTTCAAGATGAGTTCGTGGCGCGACGCACCCAGATGGAACTGGCGACCGGCACCGTGGTAACCGACAGAAGCGACGTTGCCGACGCGGTATCGGCTGTGCCCCAAGAAGTACTCACGCCGAGCCGAGCGGGCGTCTTCTTTGGGATTTACTACTGCATGACGGGTGTTCACGCGATCCACATTCTTGGAGGAATCGGGGTGCTCGTCTGGTTGTTGGTTCGCAGTATCCGGCAAGATTTCAATCGTCAGTACTTTGGCCCAGTTGATTACGTCGGTTTGTATTGGCACTTGGTCGACTTGATCTGGATCTACCTGTTCCCATTGCTTTACTTGATTCGATAAACGCTTCCTAACAATCACTTCATAGTCACGATGTCATCACCCAGTCACGCTGTCGATTCTCACGCGGTCGCCTCGGATCACTCGCAAGCCGGTCACGGTCATGGGGATCATGGCCATGGCGAACATCGCGAGGGATACGATTTTGCTCACCCGTTGCCGCTGTGGATCTTGTTCACCGTGTTTGCGGTTTTGGTATTTTTGACCATCGTCACGGTGGCTCAGGCCAGCTTTGACTTCGGAAGTTACGACATTGCCATCGTGATGGGGATTGCGACGCTCAAAGCACTCTTGGTGGCTTTTTTCTTCATGCACTTAGCCTTTGACAAACCGTTCAACTTGATCGTGTTTGCCAGTTCATTTGTTTTCGTTGGACTGTTTGTGATCTTCACGCTGAGTGACAGTCGGATGACGAGCGACTCGTTTGAGCCCGTCCAAGACGGGCTCGTCGAAGTGGCACCGACCGTAGCTCAGTAGTCGCGTCGAGCTCTCACGCCTGCATCGATTTGACCGCGGCGTGGATCTTGCCGAGTTGGTCGGACGACAGACCACTGAGTAGTGGCAAGATTGGTCCCATGTCGGCAATGCCGCTCGCGGTGACGGCGTAGTGAAGCACGCGAATGGGATTGATTCCATTGCGAAGTTCTTCCAGACGCTCGAACCATTGACGAATCAATTCGGCCTCCGCAAACTGTCCCTGCTGGATCGCCCGCAACATATCCATCGATTGACGTGGTGCGACACAGACGCAACCGCTCGTGAATCCGGTGATTTTGAAATCACGCAAATGGATGATTGCCGGTTGCTCACCGATGCCACTCACCACGCGGGCAGCGGGGAACGCATCGAGTATTTCAGTTAAATACTCATCATCGGAAGTGTCTTCGCGAACGACAGCGTATTTGATCCATGAGATCACGCCGTCGCGATCGAGCTTAGCGACAAGATCCGCCGGTAACCAGCGATCAAACTTGAGGTACACGACAACGGGTTTACCGAGTCGTTCGGCCATGTGCCGAATGCCGGAAGCGATTCCCTCGTGGTCGACAATGTCTCGGGACGGCAACACCATTGCGGTGGGAAAATCAAAGTCTTGAAGCAGATCGACTTGGTCCATGGCCAATCCGTAAGCGGGGCCAATTGAGGGTATGACCACGGTATCAGCGCCGGTTTTTTCGGCAAGCATCGTCAAGATCGACGCGTATTCCGTCAACCGCGCGTGGTAGAAGACGGCGTTGCCACCGTAGAGCAGCGAGCGGATGCCACCGGCTTCGAGATAGGAGATGAGTTTTCCGTTCTCCTTGGCACAGACCTCGAGTTCGGAATTACGAGCCAACGGAGGGACTGCGATAACGCTCTGAGCAAGTTGCTCGGCATCGAATGGGCCGGTGTACATAAGCAGGAGTCACGTGTCAGGTTACTGGTTTCGAGTCGGCACGGTGCCAACGCGAGTGGTCGCTTTCAAGATATCACGGTTCTGGGCCGGGTGAACAACCCCGCAGTCACGGCGGATTTGGCGACTCATTCGACCTCGGCTATGACGCGAGTCCGGCGAGTTCCGCGGCACGCTGGACCCGTTTGATGCCGATCATGTAGGCAGCCGTGCGCAGCGAGACGTCATGTTGTTGCGACATTTGCCAAACTTTCTCAAAGGCATCATTCATCGTGCGATCCAGTTCTTGACGCACCCGGTCGAGTGTCCAGCGATAGTGTTGACGATTTTGCACCCACTCAAAGTAGCTGACCGTGACACCGCCGGCATTGGCGAGGATGTCGGGTAGCACGGTGGTGCCACGAGCTCGCAAGATGTCATCGGCATCGGGATGCACGGGGCCGTTGGCCGCTTCGATGATGATCGGCGCGTGAATGGTGTCGACGTTCTCGGCAGTGATGACACCGCCGAGGGCGGCTGGGATAAGCACTTCGACATTGCTCAGTGATAGCAGCGTGTCGGTCGGCATCCGCTGGCAATGCTCGTAACCCTCGAGCAGCCCGCGCGGGTGTTGGAGCTTATGCCGCAGCAAGTCGGGAATGTTTAAACCCGTTTCGTCGAAATACGTGCCTGAGACGTCGCTAATGGCGACGATGGGGAACTGCGCTTCGTGCAAGAACTTGGCTCCGTGCGAGCCGACGTTACCGAAGCCTTGGATCGCGACGCGAGTCTCTTCGGGTTTACGTCCGAGTCGCTTGCACAACTTCACCGTGAGCGTGCCGACACCGCGACCGGTCGCTTCCTCACGCCCCCTAGCGCCGTACTCCTCGACTGGCTTTCCAGTGATTACGGCTGGATTGAACCCGTGGTACTTTTCCCATTGGTTCCGGAACCATGACATCACGCGGTGGTCCGTGCCCATGTCGGGTGCCGGAATATCGGTATCGGGGCCGACGATATCATGGATCTGGTCCACAAAGGCGCGGGTGAGTCGCTCGAGCTCACGCGTCGAAAGCTGCGACGGATCGACACCGATGCCGCCCTTGGCACCCCCGTAGGGAAGGTCCACGACGGCGGTCTTCCATGTCATCAAGCTGGCGAGCGAACGAGTCTCATCCAGATCGACTTCGGGGTGGTATCGCAGCCCACCCTTCATCGGACCACGGCTATTATCGTGCTGCACTCGAAAGCCGACGAACGTCGCAAGCGTGCCGTTGTCTCGCTCGATCGTGACTTGAACTTGCACCTCGCGGCGGGGCATGATCAACATCTCTCGAATCGCGGGAGGCAGCTCAAGATGATCAGCGGCGGCATCGAAAAACATCTGCGTGGCTTGCGAAGCTCGCATGGCGAAACTCTCTGGGGTGGCGTCGGGCGAATTTCCCCTTAGCGTAACTAGAATTCGCAACGGTTGGGATCGCCCCTCAACCGGCCTTGCTCGACGAGCGGTGTTGGGCAACGTAGCGGACGGCGGTGTCGCGCCAATTGCGAACTTCGTCGAACGTCGGTGCCGTACTGCCCCGCAAGTATCGCAGCCCAGCACTGGTGGCCGCAAAGTCACGGACTTTCGCATAGCTCGTTTGAGCCGGCCAGGACGAAAGCGTTTCTGGGGTTAAGACACCTGCTCCGAC
>JBBSJZ010000260.1:0-8156 GCA_038256795.1 Pirellulales bacterium
CGATATCGGTCACCGACGATGCTTTCCAGCAAATTCGTGCTACGCTCGCTGCCAACAACATGTTCGCCACGCTCGGTTTTCTTGAGCGAGAAACACTCGTCGGCGGCCAATCCAGTCGACTCTTCAATGCCGCTGCACTCGTCGGTCCCGAGGGCGTCGTGGGCCACTATCGCAAAGTGCATTTGCCACACCTGGGCGTCGATCGATTCGTCGACCGCGGCGATTTCCCCTACGGCGTGCTCAGCGCCGGCGACGCCCGCGTGGGCTTAGCGATTTGTTACGATTGTTCGTTCCCCGAGCCGATGCGAGTGCTCGCTCTGGAGGGAGCGGATATCATCGCGTTGGGAACGAACTGGCCCGTCACCGCTGCCCGAACTGCCGAGATCGTCCCCGCCGCTCGCAGCATGGAGAATCATCTGTTCTTTGTCGCCGCCAATCGAGTGGGCGTCGAACGCGGCTTTCAATTCTGTGGTCGCAGCTCCATCTGTGGTCCCGATGGCGTCGTTTTGGCGCAAGCGGTCGGCGATGAAGAAACGATCCTCTATGCCGAGGCGGACTTGGAGCAAGCACGCAACAAACGGATCGAACGAACTCCCGGAGCGCACGTGATCGATCGGTTTGCCGATCGCTGTCCGAGCTTTTATCAAGGTCTCGATCGAGACCGAGCGTAAGAATCGTGTGCGGCCAGCTCATCACGCCGATGAGCTTGACGGGGTAGACGTTGATCGCCCTTCGATTTGTTGCAACCCGCTCAATCGTTCGTCCGCCGCAGCCTTGCACAGAATACTCCGGCTGATCGGCCGCTGAACCGAGGCTTCTTGACACTTTTTTTAGAATCTCGCCGCATCACAGACTCTCTGACCTAAGTTCCAGGTAGAAGACGGAAAAAGCACTTAACCGTCAACTTTTACCGCCCCGCGTTGCACTAGGAACAATTCAGATGAAACGTAACAAAAAGAGCGGCTTCTCGCTGCTCGAAGTCATTGCCGCCGTGATCATTCTCGCGGTGGTTGCCGCCGCTACCGTCGCTACCGTTGCACCGATGCGTGCCAAGAGCGATGCCAAGATGGCTGAGCAAGACGTCGCGACACTCAATGCCGTGACCCAAACCTACTTCCTCGAAGTCGGCAAGTATCCGACGCGAGTTTACGACTTGGTCACGCACAAGTACCTCAACTACACGACGACTGCCGAACGCAAGCGATACACCGATATCGTCGCGAAATACAACTACGAACCGAAGTCCGGAACGTTCACCGTCAAGTAGTGCATGACGAATTTGGCGGATATGTGTACCCAGACGTGATCAACCCGAACCGCGAGTGGGAAGGAGTGTGATGGTGATGAACAATCGAACTCCTCGACCGCGGCTCGGCGTGACTCGGCTCGGCGTGACGCTCATCGAAGTCGTGCTGGCCATCATGATTATTGGCGCCGCAGCACTGGCCACGTCGTTCGCATTCGACGCCCAGTGGACCAGTCGTCGCCAAGCTCGCGCCTCGACGATTGACGTCAGCCGGCTGTTGAGCCTGGCTCACAACACGGCGATGGAAAAGCGAACGACCGTCCACGTTTCCTACTCCGGCAAAGTCGGCGCCGGGCGCATCGACATCGTCGAAGAACCCGGACCACTCACACCCGGACGCAAATGGTCCGCCCCGCTCTCGCCGAGCGTCTCGGTCCAGGGTCAACCCAACCCGATCAACTTCCTCGCGGATGGATCCGCCGACTCGGCGCTGACTTGGCAAGTCGCCGCGGAGGGCGTCCAGGGCGAAGTCTACGTATCACCGATTGGTGGTGCGGTTCAACACAAGGTCCCCGAATGAATCGCTCAACGAACCACGCGATGAATCGAGTCATCCGTCGCTCGCGCCGCGGGACCACACTCATTGAAGTCGCGATCGGCACGATGTTGATGGCACTCTTGATTGTTCCAACCCTTGCCGCGATGAACCAATCCGAAGCGCTGCGCCGTCGACACCATTCACACCGCATGATGCTCTTCAGCGCCGAAGAACGGCTCGAACAGGAGCAGGTTGCGCTGTCGGACGCGAAGTACTTTAGCGACGTTTGGAACGCTGGATTCGGAACCGATACGCTTTCGAAAGTCGCCCTCGATGACGGCGGCATTCTCATTGGCCGCACGCGCGTCCTGGCGGATACCTCGGTCGGTAAGTCGCCCGCCCAACTCGTGTCAATCACGGTCGATGTCTGGAACGACGTCAACGGCGATCGCCGCATGGATGCGACTGAACCACACGAAACAATCCAAAGCCAATGGGCATCACCATGATCCACGGGCACGTCCGCAACGGACTCGCATCGCCGCCCGCACGTTCGCGGATCGGAATCAGTCTGATCGAAGTCATTGCCTGTACCGCGATCGTGGCGGTATTGATCGTACCCATCGCCGCCGTGGTGAAGACATCGGGACGGGCGATTACCCGCATCGAGTCGGGTGCAAGCACGCCGGAAAAAGTTCGCGCCGCTGGCACCTGGCTGCGAGACACCTTGCGACCCTGTGTGGTGCATGCAATCGAGAAAGATCGCCTCAAATTTCAACTGCCTGACGGCAACGGTGCGGCGGTTTATCTCAACGACCACGCCCTTGTCATGGAGACGGGTTCGGCAATCTCGAAACTTTGCACGGATGTCGATCAAGTTCGGTTTGAGCCACTGCTAACCAGCGACGGTTCCGCACGCCGAGTCGGACTCGCCATGACCATTGTCGCTCGCAGCGCCACCACGGGCGCGGTGTCAACGACGCTGACCACGATCGCGAATTCAAGATGATTCATTCAAGCCTCGAACGGAACCGCTCGCGACCGCCCGAATTCACGGCATCAAGATCGCGGCGTGGCGGAGTAATGCTGCTGTGCATGCTCGCCGCCGTCGTGATCGCCGGCGCCGTCCTCGGGCTGGCACAGTCGCATCGCCACAGCTCCGAACAAATTCGATCGCGCCGTGCCGTGGTCGAAGCGACGCAAATGGCGCAATCGCTGCACCAACGCGCGATCGCCGTCGTTCGCAACAACCCTTCCTTCAGCGGCCAGATCACGCCGCCCCTGAAATCGCCACTCGGAAGCTACGCCACGGTGAAGCCAATCTCGAAAACCGAAGTTCTCATTTCAGTTTTTAGCTACGGCAATGCCGCCACGCCCTGCCTTCAAACGACCTTCGACCCGGCTTCATCCGAGAAGGCTAAGAAAAATCCAAAAATGGCCCCGGCAACCTAGCCAGTCTCCGCCTCGATGATGCCGGTTCGGATGGAGTCGTTGTTGCACGTTCCATCCAGGAAAGTTCCAACGCAGGCCCACCGGATCGACGGTCGGCCATGAACGCACTGCCGCATCACGCTCGCTCGCTCCGTCTTGTTCATGTGGCCGAATCACCAGGTGCGAATCGGTGGCTCGAGCTTGGCTACCTTCGTCAGCTCCGACGTCGGTAGTTGACTTGCAGGACCGGGTCCCCTTGCTGGTGTGGTAGATCAACAGCGAGTTAATTTTTTTGCTTGTTCGTATGCTTGGTGATCAATAGTCGTTCATCGACCCTGAGTCGCATTGCCGCTCCATCAAGATAGGGTTTGGGCAAACGACGTTTGACGACAAGGTGAATGTGATTTTTGCCAAGAACTCTTGGGCAAGTTTTGGTCCGTCATTCAAGAAGCTGAAGCGAACAACTTCCCGTAACAAAGATTCGTCAACGGTGCCATTTTCGTACGTCAGTTTCGCTCGCTGATTCGCAACGCTCATCACACAGATCTGCCAAGCAACCAACGCAGCTTCGTCTTTAGCATTACCTGGGTACCAGTGACGTCTCAATAACGCGAATCAATTCGTTGGCCGCTTCCGCCTCTTCGGCGACAACGAAGTCGGCACCGGATTTCTTCAGTGCGGGTTTGCTTTTCGCGTAGCGACAGCGGACAACGATGTTCGCGTCGGGGTTGAGTTGACGCGTAGCAAGGGTGACGCGTACCGCCACCTCGTCAACGGGGACGCAAATGATCAACAAGCCAGCCGTATCCGCCGACGCGGCGCTGAGCACCGCGGACGACGTCGCGTCGCCAGCGACGGTGGGGATACCGAATTGGGCGAACGTTTGCAGGTTGAGTGGATTCAAGTCGACGGCGTGAACGTCGTAGCCGAGCGTCTCGAGTCTCGCCACCACGGCACGACCGACGGGGCCCATGCCGATCACCACGGCGGACCGCGGTGCACCTTCGCTGTCCAAAGCGTCTTCGTCGCTCAACTCGGCCGCCGCATCACCCTCGCGACGACGCAGCCCCCACTCGATCAAGAGGGGCGCGAGTAACAGCGTGCCGCCGGCGACTCCTAGGACCTGTTGCCGATCTTCGGCGGAAATCAAATCCGATGACGAGGCGAAGAGCAGCAACACGAACGCGAACTCGCCGACATGCGCCAGCCCCAGTGCCGGTCGCAACGCCAACCGCAGCGGTAAACCCGTTATCCAAAACGCTAACGCCGCGGCCATCGTCTTCACCACCGTCAACACAACGATGCCCGCCACAATCACCAGTGGATCTCGCATGATGAGCGACACATCAATGAGCAATCCGAGGCTGACAAAAAAGATCGCGGAGAAGACTTCGCGAAACGGCAAGATCAAGGAATCGATTTGCTCGGACCAGCGATTGCCACCGAACGCGAGCCCGGCTGCGAATGCGCCAACCGCCGGCGGCAACCCTAGTTTATAAGCGATGAGCGTCACGCAACCGAGCACGGACAACGTCATCAGCACGACGACATCGGCGCTGCGGTGCCGTGTGATTCGTGGAATCGCCATCCGCGTCAGAAATTCTCGTAGCGCGATCGTTCCTGCGAGAAAAAATAGCGATACGCCAGCTAGCGACAACCATTGCCAAGCGCCGGTGCCGCCACCGCCGTCGGCATCACTCGCCACCAGGAGTGGCACGCAGAGCAGTAGCGGTACGAGGGCGGCATCCTGGAACAACAAAATCGCAATGGAGCGTCGCCCCAGCTTGGTTGACGTTTGCCCGAGCTCACCGAGTGATTTGAAGACGAGCACGGTTGAACTGAATGCGAGCGAGGCACCGACGATGATGGCGGCTGGCGCTTCCCAGCCCATCGCGACGAGGGCAACGGCGACCGGCACTGTTACGACAAGCATTTGCACGGGACCGCCGGTGAGCAAATGCCGGCTCATCCGCCTCAACTCGTCCGGTGACAACTCCAAGCCGATCGAAAACAGCAAGAAGAAAACGCCCAACTCGGCGAGATGCTTGATATCGGCTTCTTCAGCCGAGACCCAGCCGAGCGCACCCTGGCCGATGAGCGAGCCAACCGCGAGATATCCCATGAGTGGTGGCAGCGACCATGTCCGGCACAGCAATCCTGCGGCGAGACCGGTCGTCAGTAGAATCAGTAACTGTTCAACCAGCAGGTGATGCACTCACGGCCTACTTGTTTGCAGCTTCTGCGGCAGCATCCGCAGCCGATTCGACTCGCGGCCCATCACCGAAGTGGGCATTTGCTCCCACGAGTGGCATGGGCGGATCTTGTTGATTGAGATCGAGAATCGTCTTCACCGCATCGATCAATTGGTCCAAGCGGAACGGCTTGGACAGCACCGCCTTGGGATGCAGGCCATTTTGACGAGCTTTGACGATGGAGTGGCCGGGGTCGTAACCGAAGCCCGTCATCAACACCATCGGCACACGATTCATCATCTCGCCGAGTCGAAGCATCAATTGATAACCGCTGTAGTCCGGCAATCGTATGTCACTGATGATCACGTCGTAGCTGTGCGCGCCACCGCTGCCGCGAACCATCAATACCGCTTCTTCGCCCTTATGGGCAGTCTCGACGATGCAGTTGTATCGCTCGAGCAATTGATGCGCATCCTCGCGAACTTGGTTGTCGGCGTCGACGACTAGGATCCGTTTACCTCTCAGCAGCGCGTGCTGGGGCGCCTGGACGCCAACGGGCACGGCTTCCAGCGGCGTCATCCGTTGACCAATTTGCTGGATCGTTTGCTTGATGTGCCGCGTGTTTTGCAGAATCCGCCGCAACCGATCCATCACCTCGGGGCTGTGTCCAATGTAGCCCTCCATCACATTCACCGCATCGTTGAGGATCTCGTCGACGGGCATTGCCACGGCGCTGTGAATCGCATCGCAGCTCTGCAGTGCCGTGTTCGCCTTCTGGGCCACGAGCAATTCGAGCGTGTTGAGAGCAAAGGCGACGTCGCGAGCGAAAATCTCCAGGAATTGCAAGTCACTATCACCGAACGCTGCCGGCTCGGGACTCTCGACGTTGATCGTTCCGAGTACCTGATCGTGCAAGATCAATGGAACCGTGAGCGAGCTGCGGGCGTTGGCTACGCCTGGGATGAACAGCGGATCGTTCACCACGTCCTGGCAAACGTAACTCATCCCACTGGCGGCGACGTATCCCGTGATTCCGTTGCCCTGGGGGTGGGCGAACAATTGCCGGTCAGCGGCTTCCTGGTCGATCCCGACGCTCAGCAACGGAACCAAATTTCCGGTGGCGTGCTCGAGCAAACGGATCTCGATCACTTCGAAGTTCAGCAGATCGCTGAGGTAGTGCCGAATATTTTCCTTCAACAAATCGATCCGCTCATCGACCTCCATCATGAAGATCTCGGAAGGCCTCAAATCAGCGAGTTCTCTTCCGGCCTGGTGAATCGCCGCCAGCTTTTGTTGCTGCAAGATCTCTGCGGTGATGTCGCTTACGGTGACGATCAACTGGCGTGTTTCGTCGGGGTAAACGATCGGTGCCGCATGCACCTGGAAATAACGGTTGTCGACGCTGTGCAGGGTGCTGTTGCTCTCGTCGCCGGTCGCCAGTGCCGTGTGGAACGGACAGTAATCCGGACCCATGATTTCCGGGTTCGAAAGCAGATCATAAAAACTTAACCCGACGGCGGGTTCTTCACCCCGTCCGGCCCACTGCAGCAATCGACGGTTGGCCCACAGCACCTGGACATGTTCATCGAGCAACGCGACACCTTCCGGCATGTCACGCAACATCGCGCCGCTCTGAAGAATTCCATGCAGCTCACTGATTTGAGGCACAAATTCGCGGCTGATCCAAATTCCGTCGACCGCGAAATCGGCGTCGGCGGTCTGGCTTGGCGTTCCCGCACGGGAAGCGGACAGCAACCCGATGGCTTCCTCGGCCGTTTGCACGACCACGAGCTCGTCGACGTTCGCCTTTTCCAGGAGTTCATCCGGCGTCCCGACGCATACGATGCGGTGCTGGACGTTCGCTGGACCAAGCGTTTTAAGCGGTGACCGATTCACCGAAGTTCTCCCACCAAGAAACTCGTCATCGCGAACACATTTCAATTCGAGCGGCCTGAGCCGACCGCCCTGAAAAAAATTGAACCCTCGCCAACACGATTACGGACCACTCGTTGCTGCGAATGCTCGAGCTTGCACTGCAACTAAGTACAACTATAGGAACGGACAAGGGATCTGTCACAAGGCAATTTCAACGAAATTCTCGATCCGACAGCGAAAAAATTTGATTCGAGCCCGCAAAGCTTTCGACGGCGCTGAAGTTTTCCCCTACCGGCACGATCACGCGTATTGAAATTGCCCAAGCCGCAATAAAAACCGCGACATCTCCCGTTTTTTTCCCCGGCTAACGAGTTGCCGTCACCTTTACCACCTCCTCCCTCGACGTTGGAGCGAAGTAAAACACCAAGCCGAGGGGGTTCCGCCTGAGGTGAGACTTTCCGTCACGCCGCAAACGCTCCACTCTTTCAAATCGGTCAAAACGACGACACGTCTGGCTGTGTCCACCCGAGAAGTCAGCTGAGTTTACCCCTTTTCCCTGGTTTGCGCAATCGGAAACGTTGACAGCTAGGCAGGAGCGTCTACATTCTGAACACCCAGGAATCGGTACCTGGCAAGACGCAGCCGACGAAACTAGCGCGTTTTTCTACTTCTGCCTCACAGGCTGTGAGACGTATTGGAGGGTTTGGATCGATGAAAGCAACATTGCTAAAGAATTTGCTTGGAATTTGCGCGACGCTCGTGTTCGCTGCGGTTGCTCAGGCACAGTGTGGGGAATGCGGCGGCTGCGAGAGCGGGTCAGGCTGCGTTTCTAGTGGCGGTATGTACAGCGACGGCATGGCCAGCGCTGGCTCCG
>JBBSJZ010000261.1:0-8151 GCA_038256795.1 Pirellulales bacterium
ATGTGTCAACGGGGAAATTGAAGTCGCTGCGTGATTTTTTTGGTGTCGGTTTTTTGCGCTCAACTGCCAAATTCAAAATTTCGATGGGACGGACGACACCATTTTGCCAAACACGCTTTCCGCTTTTTTTAGACCGCACTTCCGACGACGCAAAAGTTTGCGCACGCCGCGGGTGGATGAGGCCGAGGAGAACACGGGCATTGACTGTCGCGATGCTGGACAGGCTGACATGAAGCGTGTTTGGTACCCGCGCTATAGTGAAATGCCTAACACTCGCGAGCGTCCGAAATGTCCCCGAAACGTCTCTTCGAATCTTGCCACCGCGTTTTTCTTTCGTCCAAGATGAAGGAACGAGCGGACGACTGGACGTTGTCAATCGCCATTTTCGCGTTCGCAACTCATCTACTGGCGATCTTTGCTGTTGATCTAGGCTTGGTTGAATTCGAGCGAGAAAGCCAACTCTTGACCGACCCGATCGCGGCGATTTACACCCCGTTTTCGTTCATCCTGGTTTACGAGGTTTACCTTCTTGTTTTCTACTTACCGCAGTCAGTGACAGTCTATGTTGGCAAGCAATACGAGATCATCACGCTGATTATCATTCGGAGGATCTTCAAGGATCTCGCCAACATCGAGTTGTCTCCGGACTGGTTTAGGAATCAGGATGATCTGATTCTGACCGGAGACCTGACCGCCTCTATTTTGCTGTTCGGATTGATCTATTTATTCAATCGATTGGGGCACGTCCATGATGCGGAGGGTCGATTGAGCGTTGATCCGTCGGGCCAGAGCAAAAGACTTCGCCGTTACATTCGCATCAAACTAGCCATTGCAACTTGCTTGGTTCCCGTAATCGTGGCGATGGCAATCTGGTCGTTCTCGTCGTGGTTCCTGGAGGTGGTCTCGGACGACGGTCTTTCGTCCGGTGAATTCAAAGACATCAACAAGATCTTTTTCGAAGACTTCTTCAAGATGTTGATCATCGTTGATGTCTTGTTATTGCTGATTTCGTTTTTCAATACCGACCAATTCCACAAGATCATCCGCAATTCTGGGTTCGTGATCTCAACGATCTTGATTCGGCTTTCTTTCTCTGTTGAGGGGTTGGTCAGCACAATATTGATCGTTGTGGCAGTCCTTTTCGGCTTATCGGTTCTCTGGGTACACAATTGGTACGAGCGTCTGATTTCCGTTTCTGATGCTGATTCGAGTTGATCGGAGGATGAGCTCAGGACCGGCACACTTGTGGGCAATCGGCGTGATTCGGCGAAGACCAATTTCCGCCCCCCACTGGACGTATTGCGGTTCCAGGACGCAACTCGCACTCAAGTGTCGGACAGTTTTACAGCCCGGCGAGAAGCCACCAGCCGAAAACCGGGGCAATAAGAAAATACCCCAAGAGGTAACTCCGGCAGCTTTATCGGTCCTGTTGCGCAACGCCCAATGGCTTGGCAAGCTCGTGAAACGCTTGAACTTCGACAATCAACCGCGTTGCGACTGCGCCCGGAAGCGGCGTGGTTGGTTGCCAGCGTCGGTCTCGGCAAACTTGGCTTCGTGCTTAGTGGTTCGTCCGTGCGTTCGTTTTCGCCACATCTTGAATGAGTTCGCCGTCATCTCGTGCCGCATCAGCTTGATCACGTCACCAGGTGTCAGGCCGAATTGATCGCGGATGGCGTCGAAGGACGTGCGGTCCTCCCAAGCCATCATGATGATACGGTCGATCTCGCCTCGACTGATTTCTCGGTTTTCGTTGGGCGTTTCGTCGGTCATTTCAATTTGCTTCGCTAGCGGAGACTCTCATGGTTCAATTGTTCGAGCTTGGTCGCGTCACCTGCGAGAATTTGCTCCGCTTGAATCATTGAACACTGTCAAGTTGGAGGCATCGTCAGCCTGCTACAATAAGCGATTGCCACCAACACTCAGGTTTTTCCGATGATTTCTCGCTACCTTATGACTCTTATCATTTCTGCCGTCCTCCACAGTGGGGTTTCCGCACAAACGATGCAAACTCTGTTTCAGTTTTCCGACTCCACGGACGGGTCCAAGTGGCAGATCGTCAACGACGGGGTGATGGGCGGACGGTCAAGCAGCCAAGCGAGCGTCTTGAACTTGGCTGCCGGCGAAACCGTGTTGCAGTTCACCGGCAATCTCTCGCTGGAGAACAACGGCGGGTTCGCTTCGGTGCGTTCGCGGGCGTCAGGTTCGCTTGGCTTAGATTCCGGCGAGACAATTGCGATGCGAGTCCAAGGTGACGGGCGGCGTTACACGTTCAATCTGTACACGGGCGATCGCCGGACCGCGTTCTCGTACCAGATGGAGTTTGACACCAAGGCTGGCGCGTGGACCGAAGTTCGCTTGCCCGTGGACAATTTCGTTGCCCACTCGTTCGGTCGACGGATGGCGAACATGCAACTAAACCCGAACGAGGTGCAATCCATCGGTATTCTCTTGGGCGACAAAAAGCCCGGTGCTTTCAAAATTCTGATCGACTGGATCAACGTCGAGTAGTCCTACCCGGCGAGGTCAGCAGCCCACGGTTGAACAGATCTCGGTGAGGATGGCTCTGACGAACGCCGACTCAACGAACGCCATCGCGGCGCTTGATTCCCAAGTCATGACGGCCGCTCCGAGGTTGACCAAGATTCCGAAGTTCGGCGGGACTCTTTCCACATTGAATCCGGATGGACCGATCATTGGTGTTCCCGAGTTGTCGTCGCGGGCAATCCAGCGAGAATCATTCATAAACTCAAGTGCATTCGGAAAATCAATCAAGCGCGTGCCAACAGCACCAACACGCACGCTCCATCGTCGATGACGTTGATGCCAGCTTCTCGTGCGGACTGGCTGGCTTGTTCGTCTTCGGCACCGGGCTGCATCCAAATGTGCTTCACTCCGGCAGCGATCGCGTCGGAGACCACTTGGCGGGTGACTTCCGGAGGCGTGATGATCGATAGTGACTCGGGAACCACCGGCAGGTCAGCGATTTTCGGGTACGCCTTGTGACCGTCGATCTCCTCGGTGATTGGGTTCAGCGGATAGGTCTCGTGGCCGGCAGCGAGCAGGGCTTTAAAAACTTTGTAACCGTACTTGTGCGTACGAGCGGATGCGCCAGCGACGGCAAAAGTCTTCGCGGCGAGAAAAGATTCGATTTCGTTCATGCGGTGGAGTGCTTTCGCGGCGGTTCGGGATTTTGGTTCTGAAGACGCAGATCAATCAGAAGATTATTGTCGCGCAAATCTGCTTTCGTGCGAATACCGGTGACGCGAGAGCTTCCATCTCTACGACCATACAAGTCAGATCCAACTGACGTGCGAAGAACGAGCTTTGTGATGTTATCAAGAACTCAATCCGGTCGACTCGAACAGATACACGACGGCAAAGCGTTCGTAGCCCCGCGTTTACTCGACGCCGCTACTGGCTCCGAAGCATGGAGAATCACGGTCGCAAAGAACATGTGCCAGTTGAAAATCACACGATCGAGCACACTCAGTGACCTACCTCGATCTTGATTAGCGGCTTCTGCCGGACCTTCGACCCTGGATGAACTGCTCTAACACTTGCTCAATTTGCCCCACGTTGGATTGCCTCAGAGGTATAATTCGCATGCTTCCAGAGCGGTTATTGATGGCTTGCATGTCAACTTGAGTGACAAAATTCCGGATCTCTTCCGACAGCTCCGCAGGGGCACGCATGACGATCGAATTGCTGACTTCATCCACACTGAGCGTTAAAAGTGGCCCCGATGTCTCGGCGTTGATCTGCTCCAGCATCGAAGCGACCTCTTGAGTGACGCCTTCAGGAATCGAGATTTGCGGGCGGTTTCGACCTCGCGTCAATTGACCGCTATAAACCGTTCTCAACATCGCCTCCACTCTCTCGGCGTTCGTGTTGAGAATCGGAACGAGCTGCGGCGTCGCCAGCTGCAGCGAGTCGGTGAATTCGGGCGAGTCGAGGACGGCCAACAAATCTTCGATCACGCCGCGTGTCGAGCGTGAACTTTGCACGACCAATGCGTTGATCCGCGTGTCGGCGACGATCTTCGTCGATGACGTTTCAGTCGTCAGTCGCGTGCGAGAGCCATCGCGAGTTTGCCGAAACAGGTCTGTTAGCAAGGTGGATAATTCTTCCGCGTTGCCATGCTGTAGCACATAGACCGATAAGTTTCCACTTGCAGCGACTGGGGTCATCGGCGGAGCCACCGCGAGTTCCATGAGGGTTGCCAATGTGTCGAGTGCCTCGATGTCCTGCGAAGCAATGATCCATTGGCCGTCGCCCGGCAGAATCAAAACAGCCGCGTTGTCGTCGTTAATCGGCAGTGCGGGCTCAGCTTGCTCTGCAGTTGCTTGCGTGGCCACCAGCGTCACGGGGGGCTTATCGAGAGGTTTCGTTTCAATGCTGGCACCATCACGGTTCAGCTCGCGCGCATCGTCTTCGTTTTCACTCGCACGAATCACACGGAGCGGATTTTGACGCAGCGTGGGCCAAACCTGCTGCAGTTGTTGGAGGAGTGACTCGGAATTTCGGCCCACCATGATGGTTCTCGCCCGAGTTCGGACACTCGTATTCCCCGCTGCGTCGTCATTCATGCTCTCTTCGGTGAGCCCCGACTCACCCAGGCGAGTGAGCAAGTCGCGGATCTCGCCCAGTTGCTCCGTGGTCGCGCGAATCAGTAATTGTTGTCGGTCCTCGTCCACCGTGATCGCCGGGGCTTCACTACTTGGCAAATCGGCAAACAGTGCGTTGACCGCTTCCCGAGCCGAGTTGGGGTCGTTTTGCTGAAGTGAAAATATCGCCAACTCGCGCTCAGGTGGATCGAACTGGGCTAACGTTTCTTCGACCAGTTTTAACTGTTCTTCATTGCCAATGACCACGAGTTGCTCATTGAAGAAGTCATAGCGAACGTCCACTTGCGGACGAGCGTCAGCGAACAAGCTCTCCACCGCCTCGGCCACGCTATCACCGTCGATCCCGGCCAGCGAGAACCCCTTCAAGCGACGATCACGCGTTAACGGATCGATGCGATCCATTTGCTCAATGACTTGCTTGGCAATCTGTTGATCACGGGGCAAGCCGACGACAAAGACCGTCCCACTCTCTTCGTCAGCACTGACTCCGACCGTCGAGCGCCGACCGAATGCTTGCTGCAGTGCGACGACGACGCCTTGCGGGTTCGCTTTTGCAAGTGGATACGCTTGCATGTCAGTCGATCTCGCCGGAGCTTCATTGATCTGTTGAACGAGATCCGAGATTTCCTGTTGTTCCTTTTCTGAGGCGGAAACGATCAGCGTCTCGTTCACCGAGTCCGCACCGATCGTCGCTTGCGGATATGTCGCTTGCAGTGCCAACCGCAATGTTGCGGCGTTCCCGTTCTCGAGTGCATAGCTCTGCGTCTTCTGCTGATCACCAGTGCTCAATTGTTTGACAAACGCCTCAATCATCCTGTGATCTTGTTCGCTTGCCGAAACGATCAAGCTATTGCTTGTCGCGTCGGCCGAGATCGTTGTTTTGGGAAAGCTGGGTTGCAGTGCGATGCGAATTGCTGTGGCACTTCCATTTTCCAATCGATAGCTTTTCGTCAGATTTATACTGTCCGAGTTAATTGATTTGATCAATTCCATGATCTGGACGTGCTCTTGTTCAGTTGCGGCAACAATCAAACGGTTGCTTGTCGAATCTGCACCAATCAAGGCTTGTGGAAAAGCTGCCTGGACCGCCAACCGCATTGTGGCCGCACTGCCTGTGTCCAACGGGTAGTCTTTGGTTTCCTTTTTCCCATCGGTGTTCATGCTTGCGATCACTTCGGAAATTTTTACGTGATCCTCTTCGCTTGCCGAGACGATGAGAGTGTTGTTGGTCGCATCGGCTGAGACGGTTATCTTGGGGAAACTCGTCTGCATCGCCAGTCGGATGACCGTGGCACTTCCACTTGATAACGCGTAGCTTTTGGTCACTTTCTTTTCGCCTGAGTTGAGCGTTTCGAACAACTTAGCAATCTCGACGTGCTCTGAATCGGTCGCTGAAATGATCAACCGATTGTTGGTCACGTCCGCGGAAATTTTGGTCCGTGGGAACGAACTTTGGATTGCGGGTGTAAGGGAGTAGGTCGTGCCTTCGTCCAGTCCGTAACTCTGCGTGGTGGTCAGCTCTGGTTCCGGGACTTGCTTCTGCAACTGATCAAGCCAAGCGGTGTACTTGGCATGCTCGGTCGGAGACGCGAGCAGCAGTATTTGCTTGGGGTCGGTGCTCGGCAGGAGCGTGCCTCGCGGGACTTCCGTGGCCACGCCGGTGACGGCTTGCTGAGTCAGGTCATCGCGAATCGGATAAACTCGCAACTCTCGCTGGCCGGCTTCGGCAAACACCTTCTCCAATTCGGCGACGATTTCGGCAATTCCCCCATGTGCCTCGGCGGTAGCCGCGATCACCAAGCGATTCGTTCCGACACCACTGAGTATTTTTGCGGCGGGCTGTCGTTCAGCAAGGAACGTCTGAAACGCGATGGGATCGGCACGGTCCAATTCATAGGCCTGGACGTTGGTGTCGGGCGGCGGGCCGGTTTCGTCCGATAATTTTTCGAGTAACGCGGCAACGCTTTCGTGATCCTCGGGCGACGCCAAAATCATTACCTGATTCGGGTCCGTCGAACCTGTCGTGATAACGGTCGCGCTCGGGACGGTGGTGGTGAGCACACTCGTGAACGCCGCTCGAATCTCAGCAGTTGTCCCATAAACTCGCGGTTCGAGCTTCGATCCTTCTTTGTCTGCCTTGCTTGTTTTTTCCAACACTTCGGCAATTTTTTGTTGCAATTCCTTAGGGGCCAAAACGGTTAGTTGTCCGCTAATTGTGTCAGCGCCGATGTTCGCGGTCGGAAACAATGACACGAGCACCAATCGAGTCATCGCTACTTTTTCCGGAGCAACTTGATGGACCTCGATTTCGCGTCGACTCTCGGCCGTCACGGTGAGTTGCTCGATCGCGGCGGAAATCCTTTGATGCTGTTCTTCGCTGGCCCAGACCACGATCGCGCGGTTGACGACGTCCGTGCTGATGATGGCTTGCGGAGCGATTTGGTTGAGCACCGCGGGCAGTGTCGTCAGGTCACCCACCGGCACCACGTACGTCTCCACTCGCATCGCTTCGCCCGTCGCCGATGCATTGAGTCGCTCGATCGACATTTGAAACGATTCATGGTCCGACACCACTCCGGAAGCCACGATGCGATTGCTTTGTGAGTCAACGGAAAGCGTCATCCGCGGCCACATCGATTGCAGCGTCGGCAGGATGGATGCCGACTGCAACTCGTTCAGCTCGTAGGCTCGGATCTCTTCGCTCGCAAATTTAGACGCGGGACGATCGACTTCGCTCACAATCGTTTTGATCCGCCCGTGTTGGGCTAGCGTCGCTGTGACGACAAGCTGTTGCCGGCGATCATCGGCAATGACGGTTGCGCCTGCGATGGCCTGGTCGATCAACGTTTTCACATCGGTCGCTTGGGCCTCGGCAAGGTTGTAGGCCAGCAAAATCAATTCCTGGTCGACCGGCAAGGGCTTGTCGAGCTCTCGCACAAACTCATCAATCTTCTGATGAGCGTCCGCAGTGGCCATAACCATCAGTCGCCCGCCAGCGGTGTCGACGGCGATCGTGCCAATCGGCGTGAAGGTTCCATGACTGCCGGACGTCGTGACGGAGGAAATCACTGGTGCGAGTAAAGCTTGCAGCTCGATTGGCGTTCGCTGGCCACTGAGATAACTCTTCAAAATCAGCTCGGGATTGTCGGGCAGCTCTTCAGAGATCTGCGTCAGCAGCTCAGCAACTTGGATATGCGTTTCTTGCTCCGCCCACACGGTCAATTGCCTTGACGCGGGATCGATGGTGACGCGAACTCCAGGAAAGCGAATCGCCAGCAGCTCACTAAACAGCGCCGGGTCACGTCGGTCGAGATCGTAAATTTTGGGCCACTGCGGCATCGCTTCTGGGGTGGCTAGTTTGAGCTGGGCGATCAGGTCCGCCAATCGGGTCTGGTTTTCATCGGTGGCCCAGACCAGCAGTTCCACGGAACCGTCCTCGCCCGCAGGACGAGTGATCGGCTGGATGTCGGGAAGCTGCGACGCCAAAGCGGGCTGGAACTCTTTCCAACGCGTCAATTCCGCGGCC
>JBBSJZ010000262.1:0-8148 GCA_038256795.1 Pirellulales bacterium
ATCCAGTGCCATGCGTGCGCGAATTCATGACGCAGCACATCGATGAGCGTGTATCCAGGTTTATAAGCGCGATGCGGAACGTTGAGTGGCAAGTAAATCACGCCCGGCTTGTATCCCATCCGCGCGTCCAACGAGTTGACGCCCTCGTCGAAGATGAAGCCCGCCGTCGACTGACTCGGCCACGATGAGATGCACAACTCGATGCGACCCAGGTACGTGTCACTGGCGAGCAACCCGACTTCCGCGAGTTCATGTCGTACTTTGCGAAATGCACGCTTCACTCGCGGTAGGTTCTCTTGCAATCGTGAGACCCGTTCGTACGCCGCAACCGATCGGCGCAGCGAGAGCGGAACACTCTGGCGTGTCACGTGGGCGCGACCCGGAGACGGATTCTCAGCAAACGACACAGGACCAATACTCACCGTACGAGGACTCAAAATAGACCCAAACACCGCCTTTGCAGGTTCCCACCATTCTGATTGCCAGCCGCCCGAAAAACGCCCCCGTTCTCGGTTTCTTTCCATTCCCACCCCGGCGGCGGAGGAAGCCCCACCCCGGAGGCGGAGAAAGCTGGTAAATCGCAGAAAATCCCGTGAAAACGAGAAATTCGATGCACGTCAAATTTCCGCACGGACCCTGCTACGCAGTCTCGGTAGTGGAAATTTGTCGACGCATCCGGCGTCGGGCTGCCAGGCATCGTAGGCAGCGGGTCGGCGACGGGCAACAAAAACTTGTCGCAGCCTCGGTCTCAGCCATGGCTACTCGGATCGTCGAGCGACTAACCGCGCCAATCGGGGCGTTTCTTGCGGGCGTTGGGATGATGGCGAATGATCAAATGCGGCGCATCGCGACCGGACAGTTTCTTGCCATCGGGACGCTCAGTCCGATAAACCGTCGTTGCCCGCAATTTCTTGTCGGTCTCAAACAACTCGTCATCGATCTCAAACTCGACAAACATCTCGATCATCGGCCGCGAATAGGGATCGTCGCGGCGATCCCACACGGTGCGATGAAAGAAGACATCCTCGCGAAAGTCCTCCGCCGTGATGAAGCCAAACTCGCCGTCCTCACGGACGAAGCGGATGGTTCCCAAACGTTTCTTCTGGACGCGAAACTTTTTCTGGGGTGCGTCGTCGTCGGTGGCTTTGGACATTGCTATTTGCGTGAGGCTGTTGGGATCGGAGATCGCACAAAAAGACGATCTTTGCGGCTGATTCTAATCAGTTCACTTCCCAAGCTCTGGGAACATCGGCGGTACCGATCCAATGGGCTACGGATCTTGCCGTGCCGCGATGGATTAGCCTAGGCCACATGTCGCGATCACTGGAAAAAACAGCATCCGCCGTCGCCGGCACGAGATGCCAAATCCCCGCATCGAGCTCTTGCTGCAATTCGTCTTGAGTCCACCCCAGGTGTCCAACGATGAGTCGCATCGGCCCATTGGGTTGGCTGACTAGCCCCTCCAAATGATGTTTCTGGGCCGCGACATAGATCCCCGGCCCGGTCTCAGCCTCCGCAAATTTGCTGACGCTGTGGATCGCAACGACGGGGCCCGACAATGGGCCACCGAAATGGACTGTTCCGGTACCAAGATCGGGTACGGTCGCCGCGACCGGTAAACGATTACCGCTCATGGGCTCGCTGGGTTGCTGGCCAAGCATCGCCAATAAAGCAGCCGGATTGGGCGCCAGCGGCCGATTGAGCATCACCCCAATCGCCCCCGTTTCGTCATGGTGAACGAGCAAGCAAACACTGTTGGCCCGCACCGAATCCTCGACCAACGTCGAGGCCACCAGCAAGTTACCCGCCAAAGAGTCGATCATGAACTGTCCTAACAAGCAAGAAACACTGCCACCATGGCAGTAAGTATTCCCGTCACCCCAACTAAAGCAAGCTTTGCGCCAAAGCAAGCTATGGGCCAAACCGCCAAACGTTTTGACTCCGCGCTTTCGGACCCCAAATATCCGGGCCCCAAATTCCTAGAGCATGTCGACGGGGTCGATATCAACGACGTATTGAATGTCGTCTTTCTCGGGGATGACGAAGTTGGCGGTGGCACGGCGGATGGTCTCGCCGAGCGGGCCGGGTCGCGGCGATTGCAACAGGACGTGGAAACGGTACTTCCCACGCAGCTTCGCGAAAGGCGGCGGCGCCGGGCCGAGAATCCTCACTTCGCTGCCCAGTGCCAAGCGGGCCGCTTCCAACCGTGATACGAAATTGGCGGCCGTCGCGTCGGTCAACTCCTCGCTCGGACCGCGGAAAATGATCCGCGCGACGTATCCCAGCGGCGGGTAGCGGAACTTCTCACGATTGACCATTTCGTCTTCGGCGAACCGCGTGTAATCGTGATGCGATGCCGCCTGGATCGCCGGGTGCTCGGGCGAGAACGTCTGCACCACGACCCGCCCGCCACGATTCCCACGACCGGTTCGTCCAGCCACTTGAGTGACAAGTTGGAAGGTCCGCTCGGCGGCACGGAAGTCAGGAAAGTGCAACGCCGAGTCGGCATTGATGACGCCGACGAGCAGGACGTTGGGAAAATCCAAACCCTTGGCGATCATTTGAGTGCCCAGCAAGATATCGACATCCCCGGCACGAAACGCTGACAGTACACGTTGGTGACTGCCCGGTCGTTTCATCGTGTCACTATCCATCCTCGCGATCGATGCCTTGGGGAATCGCATTTTCACTTCGTCCTCGAGCCTCTGCGTCCCCAGACCGCTGTAGCGAATCCCATCGAAGCGGCACACCGGACACCACGGCGGCGTCGGGATCGTGAAGTCGCAAAAATGGCATACCGCTTTGCCACCGTCACGGTGATGCGTGAGCGGCATGTCACAATCGGGACAAGCCACGACGTGACCACACGACGGACATTGGATCGATGTCGCGAAACCGCGTCGATTGAGCAGCAATATCGTTTGCCCTTTCTCGGCAAGCGTTTCGTTGATCGCCGTGTGCAGCGGCCGGCTGATCGAACCACCCGTGCGATCATCACGCACCCGCAAGTCCACGAGCTGGACATCCGGCATCGCCCGATTCTCAATCCGGTGAGTCATCCGAATCAACTCGGCATGCCCGTTCTTGCTCGCGTGCCAAGTTTCGAGGGACGGCGTAGCGCTGCCCAGAATGAGCGGAATTTTGAGCGACATGGCGCGCGCGTGGGCGACGCGGCGAGCGTGGTAGCGAGGTTGAGTGTCCTGCTTGAACGAGGCATCGTGTTCCTCATCGATCACGATCAAGCCGAGCCGTGGCAGCGGAGCGAAAATGGCGCTGCGGGGACCGATCACGACCTGCACTTCGCCGCTGCGAATGCGCCGCCACTGGAAATGCCGTTCCGCTGGCGTCATCTGGCTGTGCAGCACCGCGACACTGTCAAAACGTCGTTCAAAGCGACCACGCGTTTGCGGCGTCAAACTGATCTCGGGACCGAGCACAATCGCGCCGCGGCCAAACTTGACGACATGCTCGATCGCTTGAATGTAAACCTCCGTCTTGCCGCTGCCGGTGACGCCGTGAAGCAATAGCGTCGATCCCGTCTCCGCATCAATCGCGGCATCGATCTTGGCCAGTGCCTGACGCTGTTCCTCCGTCAAATCGTGTTCGCCGCCGACTTCACCATCACCCGCTTGCCACCGCAGCGTGGACGTTGACGACGTCAGCTCGCGACGTTGCTCGGGAATCAAGAGCCCCTTCTTACGCAGTCGCCGAATCGGGTCCTCCGTACACTCACCCCGGACCATCAAGTCGGCGGCGGTGAGGGGATGCTTGTGAGCGATCGCCAAACGCATCACCGTTTGCTGCTTCGTGGTCAATGACACAAGCGTTTCTTCGTCACACGCGGTCGCGTTGACGTGCAAGTAGGTGCGCATCCGCGTGCCCGCATCACCACGAACACTCGACGGGATCAACGCATCGAATACCGCGCCGGCCGGAGCCTGGTAGTAGTGACTCATCCACAACACCAATCGCACCAGCGAAGCGTCACAGAGCGGCTCGTCATCAACGAGCTCCGCGATCGGCCGCAAGCCCGGCGATGACTTGGCATCGAACTGGGTCGAGATGCACCAACCACCGAGCAGTTTTTTGCGTCGACCCAGTGGCACGCGAACCCGCATTCCTGGTTCGATCTGGTCCCGCATCTCGGCTGGAATTTCGTAGTCATACGGCCCGTGCGGCGCTTCGCTGAACACAATTTGAGCCGTCGCCGTGTCTTCACCCTGGTTCAATTCCCAGGGTGGTGGCTGTGTCTCGAATAACTCGATTTGCTGCGACGGGCCGCTCGACGACTCGATGTGTTCGTCTGCGCCGAGCTTGTCCAGCGGATCGCGGGCCGTCTCGGCGTCCGAGGGCTCAAACGCCGGGTCATCAGGCGCCAGGTCATGGGGCGCCGAGTCGACTGGTCGACGTGGCTCGCTCGCAGGCATAAAACAACGGTCCACCGGCATGAGTGGCGTGAAGGATTCGTGACCCGTCACCATAATCTTTTTCCCGAAGATGCGAACGTGTGTGCTTTGCGACTGCAGCAATTATCTGCTCCGCCGCTGACACGTTAGGTCACGCTCAGTGCCTTTTTTTATTAATATTTCGGAGTAGCGAGCGTGCGAATCGGTGTTTTTGGCGGATCCTTCGATCCGGTGCATATCGGACACCTGTGGATCGCCGAGTCGGCCGCCGAGTCGCTCGGCCTCGATCAAGTGCGCTGGATACCCGCCGCGACATCGCCGCTAAAACCCGAGGGTCCGCAAGCCTCGGCTGAACTTCGCACCCAAATGCTGAGACTCGCACTCGCCGGATCTCCGACGCACATCGTCGATGATCGCGAAATCCGCCGCGGCGACGTTAGCTACACGATCGATACCCTCGGATCGCTGCGAGACGAGTTCCCCGGCGACGAATTGTTCCTCATCATCGGTAGCGATTCATTGGCCACACTCGAGAAGTGGCGACGGCCCGAGGAGATTCTTGCCCTGGCGAAATTAGCCGTGATCCAGCGAGCCGCCGATCCGCCCATCGACGCGTCCGTCATCACTCGAGTCTCCGGCGATTCGGCCAGCACCGAAGCCAATTGCATCGCCGTCCCCGTCCCACAAATCGAGATCTCCAGCGGCGAACTGCGAGAACGCGTTCGCACGGGCAAGTCGATTCGCTATCGCACGCCCCGCGCGGTCGAGGCGTTGATCCAAGCCGAGCGTTTATACGCTGGACCCTAGCTCACCTTGAGTCACAGCTTTAGGTCGCGAGCGCGTCGCTGATATGCAATGTTTCCGTCACCAATTGATTCACTCGCGTTTGGATCGCATCGTCGGCGAGTTGGTTGCCCTCGAACGAATCGCCGGTGGCGTAGATGAACCGAGGCACGATGATGCAGCGAAAATCGAGCATCAAACTGTTCGCCAGTCCCATCGCGGACATGTAGCTGCCTTGGCCACCGGCGGCCAGCATCATGCTAACGACTTTCCCCGTCCAAGCACGACCGGTTAGCTCCACCGCGTTCTTCGCCGCCGCGTTGACGTCATAGTTGTAAACTGGCGAAGCGATGATGATGGCCTCCGCCGCGCGAATCAGTTGGTCGAGAGCGCTGACATTGGCGTGCGAGTAAGCCGAGTGCCCATCACAGGGCGGCAATGGGGTCGCCGCCAAATCAAACAGCACCGCGTCACGACCGATCGCCGTGAGTCGCTCGAGACACGCCGTCGCCAAAATGCGGCTGCGGCTATCCGGATGCAAACTGGAACTCAGGACCAAAATCATGAAACGGCTCGTGTCGACCAGGCGAGTGCAGCCCCAGCAAGTCAGTCGCTTGCGAGAACATCGAAGTGAATCGTCGCAAAACCTCCGCAATCTGTCGAGCACGCGTCCTGACGCGTCACCCACACATTCGCTTCAAACATCGCATCCCGACGCATCCCTAACCGAACCCAAACAACGAGCCCACACCTTCGAGGGACACGATTCACCTGGATTTTGACAAACGACCGCGCAACCGCCATGCACCTTCACATCACCAACCGGCCATCAGTCGTCCGTCAATGGGCAATAAGCCCAGCAGCAAAACACCGTGCGATTTGTCGGCAACCGGCGGTAAGTAATCGAGACGCTATTCCCGCTGGCTCAAGCCGGTGAGAAGTAGACGATTCTTGCACTGAAATTTAAACATCATGCTCGTGCTCAGTGAAACGGTGCTCGTGCTCGTAATCGAATCGGAGTATCCATGAGCGAGCCCATTTTCGACCACGACCGACTTGACGTTTATCGTCATTTGATCCAGTACACTTCCGATGCGTTTCAGCTTTCGAAGAAACTGAGTGGTCTCCAACCCCGTGCTCGCGATCAATGGCTACGCGCGGCGCAGTCGATCCCGCTGAGTATCGCCGAGGGCAACGGCAAACAAAGCCTAAATGACCGGGCACGGTTTTTGGAAATTGCACGGGGATCATCATTTCAATTTGTGGCGATCGAAGACGTACTCGTTGCATTCACCTTGCTGACTAACGTTATCTGACTGGGTGCGTTGGCCACCAACGCCTACCTCATTGCCCGATTAAGATTGAGTTGACTCGCGGTTCCTGCGGCCGACAACTGCTTGGCCGGCGCATCACCTTCCTGGCACGGATACCCTCATGACGAACCCAACCGATCTTCGCGTTATTTGGTTCAAGGGTATTCTCTTTGCCGTGCTCGGCTTGCTCGCCTCCGGGCTGCTGGTCTCGCCACTCGTGGCTAGCCCCAGTGTGGTGGATTTTGAAGGTCCGGACTCCTGCGATCGAAAGGACTTCCATCGCTTTCACTCGTAATCCCACTTCATGACCCATGGGTCTTGGTACTCACGCTGCAATCCCTTGAGCTTGGCTTTGTACGTCTCGAGCAACTCTTGGTGGCCGGGGCTAGTGGCGAGATTATTGGCTTCATCGGGGTCGGCTTGGATATCAAACAGCTCGAATTGGGGTCGCTGGACATACTGGCCGACTGTCTTGGTACCGTAAGGTGCGTCCTTGCCCTTGGCCCATTGGGCTTGCCAGCTGCTCGCATCCCACAAGTCCGATGCGAACGGATAGGGAAGTGGGTGGGCGATGTTCCAAATCAGCTTGTACTGGGCATCGCGAACCACTCGCATCGGGTAATACATTTGAATTTCGTGGAAAGTGTGCGACGCAAACAGAGCGTCATGGTGCGGCTCACTGGGTTTGGCCAAGCAGTGCAACCATGATTTGCCGTGGTAGCGGTCAAAGGGCATACCCCCGTCGAGATTGTCCAGTGCGGCGATGCCTCGATCCTTCCAGTAGCGCTTGCCATTGACGAGCTTTTGCGGTGCGTTCTTCTCGGCATCGAGTCCACCGGCGAAATCGAGTAGCGTCGGTGTGATGTCGATGTGACTGACCAGAGCCTCGGACTCGACGCCACGTTCGGATTGATAGGGATCGCGAACGACCATCGGCACCCGCAGCCCACCCTCGTAAACCGTGGTTTTCCCGCCGGCGAACGCCATACCGTGATCACTGGTGAACACGATGAGGGTCTTGTCGTACAGATCGGCCTCCTTGAGGATCTCGACGAGGCGGGCGACGCCCTGATCGACTCGCGCGCAGGACTGGTAGTACTGGGCCAATTCCTCACGTGTCTCGGGCGTGTCGGGAAGGAAAGCCGGGACGACAACCTTGGCGGGATCAAAGATGACTTCGTCGACACCGGGTCGCTCGCGACGGTTGGGCAAGTTTCCGAACAAGTCAGCCTTGAGTTCGAGTTTCGAGCTGTTGTCCTTGCCACCGCCGCGATGCGGATCATCGGTGGCAAAGTAAAGAAAGAAGGGGCGAGCATCATCGCGATCGGTGAGGAACTCGCGTGCGTTCTCAGCCATCTCGACCGCGTTTCGAGCGCTGCCCTTCAAGTACGTCTCGAAGTGATAGACCTCTTCGGGTGCGACGTGATACTTGCCGATCTGGCCAGTGCGATAGCCTGCGCCAGCCATCACGCGTGGCAGAGAGAGCGAAATGACGTCGGGAAATGAAGCGAACTTGTGGTAATGGTGCTGGTGGCCGAATTGGCCGTTGCGATGATTGTGAAGTCCACTCATCACGACGCTGCGGCTCGCGCTGCACGACGCGGTCGTCGCCATCGCATTGCGAAAGACGACTCCGTCCTTGGCGA
>JBBSJZ010000263.1:0-8139 GCA_038256795.1 Pirellulales bacterium
CCGACGACATCGCGGTCGTAGGCAAGGTTATCAACGATCCCCAGTGGTCGCGATTGTCGACGGATCATCTGCGATTAGGACATCTCGTCGAGGCATTCACGGGCGGCTTTATTCCGCTTCAAGGCGCTATCACCGAGGCGTTGGATCCAGCGTCGGGGATCGTTTCGCTTGATGGACCCGCTAGCGAGCGAGAAGGTCGTTGGACCACCATCGGCGATATTTCGGTCGCCGATGGCACGGCCACCATCAGCGAAGATGTTGGCATGATTTCGGACTTGTCGCAGACGTTTGTGGTGCCGCATGGGATCAATACGTTGACGTTCACGCTTGGCGGGTTATCGCTCGATGTTGGGACGGGGGCGCATCCGCCGGAGGCGTTTGAAGTGGCAATGCTCAATGCGACTTCCACGACGTCCTTGATGGGTGAGATGACCGGACTGGGTGGTGGTGATGCGCTGCTCAGTATCCAGGCTGATGGGACGGTGTATTTGGCTCCGGGAGTGACTATTGCCGGACTCGCAACGAGTGGCGATAGACTGACGTCGCTCGCTGGGCCGATTGATGTCACGGTGAACTTGCCGACGTCCGCTCGCGGGCAGACGTCGACGCTTTACTTTGACTTGATCGGATTCGGTGAAGACGCAAGTCAAGCGATAGTATCCAATGTGAATTTGGACACCGTGGCACTGTCGTGGCAGAACGCCGTGGACCGACACGACGTTGATAACAACCAACGTGTGACGGCGGGTGATGCGCTAGCAATCATTACTGAACTCAACGTACCTCGCTTTCACAACCCAGCGACGGGTGCGTTGTTTGAGATTACCGATACCGTAGGACCCCCGCCGTTTTTGGACGTCAATGGCGATGGGCTGATTACAGCGGCGGACGCACTCGACATCATCAACCGGATGAATCGACGGGACTTGGATCCTTTACCGGTGCCGGAACAGCGGTCATGGCAGAACCCGGTCAATCGGTTCGATGTCAACCAATCCGGCAGCACCACCGTTTCCGATGCCTATGAAATCATCCTGGAGTTGAACCAACCCAAGTACCACAACACGACGGACTCACTCCTGTTCGCAATCGCTGGTCCGATCGGCCCACCGCCGTACCTCGACGTTAACGGTGACGGACGTGTCACCGCCTCAGATGCATTGGCTGTCATCAATCAGATGAACGTCGACCAATTGCTTGGCAGCGGAGCACCCGAAGGAGAATCTTCGTTGATCGCGTTCGAGGACTTCGGGTCCGACAGATCACTTGACCCAAACCTCGTGGACGATGCCGTCAGTGATTGGGTGGGATAATCGAAAGACTAAGCGTGCACAGCCGTAACATAGACGTTTACGACATTCGTCCTGGGTTGCAATTACACCCAGTCCGAATTGGATCGTCGAGACATTAACTCGGTGATACTTTGCAGCAACCAAAAGCACAGTAGCATCTGCAGTATCAACAATGGGAATCCGTACCGCGGATAGTACGAGCAAACGATGTACGGAACCAAGTAGGTGATGTAGACGACGATGGTCCAAAATTGCAGCGGGCGCAAGCGGCGACCCCGAATGCTGAGCACGCACGCGGCGATGATCGGCACCGGGTAGAGTATCCACATGAGCGGCAAACTGAGCGAAGGCATTTGGTATTCGTTGAACCCGATGGGTAACAGGGTGATCGCCAGTAACCGGTTTTTGACGCGAGCGAAAAATTCCCAGGGGTTCTCGCGGAGCTGATCTTGAAATCGCAATTTTTTGGCGTCGACATAGGCGATCTCACCCAGCGCGACGAATGCTTCTTGCTCGGCGCCGGCGTGGTAAGGATGTTTTGACATGGCTTGCCAATCCAGTAATCCGTCGTCGTCCACCGCGAGCGATTGATCGAGTTCGAAGTAGACATTGCTCTTGATCGGGATCCAGTGTCCCAGCACTAAACGGTTGCGGATTGCCCACGGCGAGACGACGAGCACCGATACGGCTGCGGCGATGAGCAGCCGACGTGGGTCGCGGCGGACCAGGCAAATGACCGTGCCGACAGCCCAAGTGAAGCCGGCAACGGGACTCGACAGGGCCACCGTGCCGCCCAGCAGTCCCCAACCGCATGCGGTACCGAACGACACTTGGCCGTGCGCGACCCGCCGATCGAGAGCGACCAGTCCGAATGCCGTGGCCGTGACGCCCGCGAGAATCAGCCATCCGTCGTGAGTGAATGCGAAGCTGGCATAGAAACTTGCGAGTAAATACACGAGCACGACGGCAAATGCACGCCAGGCGTCTTGCGCACGACATGCTTGTCCGACGACCGCCGCAACGCCAATACTCAGCACCGTTAACTTCAAGGCGACGACCGCCACCATTACCCAGTAGCGATCGCCGGCGAACACCCAAATAAAAAATGCTTGGATCCAAACGAGCAGCGGCGGCATCCAAGCGGTGGCTCCCGACTCGACGATGAACGGATCCGAAAATCCCCGCCCTCGCACCATTGCCGACGCGATGTTGTAGTACTCGGCGCCCAAGTGAGCGTTGCCCATCGGCATGTTGGACGACAGATGCTGGGCCAATTGCCCGGGTGAAGTCGTTCGCTGGATCCACCAAGACATCATGCCCAGCATGCCAAACAAGAGCGTCACGCCGACGGCAACACTCATCGCCACGCGTCGGCCGCGTCGAGTTGACCGCTTGGCATTCTCCCACCAAATGCGTCGTCCTGCAGCATCACCGTAGGGATAGCCCGGATCCTCGTTCACAGGAAATTGTCGCGGCAAATGCATGGATCATGCCTGGATAGAAGGGCGGGAATAAGCCGCCAGTCAATGTAACAGGTATGAAGAGATTTCGTGGTAAGAACGTGATGCAAGGTGAGCGGTACGAACACCCAAGAAAAGCATCAGCGTGGATAAGTCGGCTGGGCCGAGTAGGGTGCTGCTTGCCTTGGATAGCCAGCGTCTGGGTATCCGTACGGTTGGGATGGTTGTTGGGTCTGGCGGACGTTTTGGGGCGGACCGCTAAAGCCACGTTCCGGCGTGTAGTTTGTGGAGATGTTGTTGCCCCACGCGTCGGTAGGCGCTGCGGGCCAGGGCGGTGCTTGGCCGGGAGCTTGCGATGCCGATCGCTGCTCAGAAGATTGCTGTTGACGATCGATCATTTCACGGCCACGTTCGATCATCACACGCGTATCACTGCGAACCTCGGCGCGATTGATATCGATTTGCAGATGATCGCCGTCACGGTTAATTGTGAACCAACCCGCGGTCGATGCGGCGGCAAGCAACGCACAGATAATGACAATATTTCGCATGATCAACTTCCTTGTGCACGAATTCCGTCGCCCTCTTCCCACGAAGCGTAGGCGGTGGGGACAAAGCGGAACCTATTTCTGAGTCAGCTGCAGCTCAATTCGCTGGCAACGTTTTTACTTGCAGGGATTCGATAAGTGATTCGATCGAACCACCGGCGACGTAATCAAACACGATTTGGATCGATTGACCGCTGCGGACATCCGTGGGTGAATCGAGGGGCAAGACCAAGCATTGGTTCGGCCACGTGATTGCGTGCTGGTGGTCGGTATCAATCGCGATGACGTTTTGGGTGATGAGTCGAACGGCATTGAGTGAACCGGTCGCGATGGCCGTGACGGTTTGCTCGACGCCAAAGCGGTTCGGGATCGCTTCTTCGTAAGCGATACTCGCGTACGGTTCGAGTTTGCCAAGTTCGGTGGTTCGAGGCTGGCTGATGAGCGGGGCTTGGAACAGCGGCACGGGCGCCACGTAGCCAGCGAAGTTGAAGTCGTGCTCAACGGGCTGGATCAACAAGATCGACGCTTCGGGCATGAAGAGTGGCAACGGCGTCTCGTAGGCTCGAAGGTAGTTGCGTTTGAACGCCGAGATCACGGCGGCTTGTTTTTCACGGAGCAAGCCGACGTGTAACATTTCGCAGATAACGACATCGACCGGTGCCTCGGGCGTGAACATCATCGCGTCGGCCTGGATGATATTGACGTTGTCGGCGAGTCCATTGGCCAGGATGAAGCGACGGGCACAGGCGACAAGTTCCGGGTTGCGTTCGACACAGGTCACCCGAGCGCCACGGCGTGCAGCGAGCGATGAGAGAATTCCCGTGCCGCCACCGAGTTCAACGACGTGCATGCCTGGTTTGACGACGAGATCGATCGCTTCTCGAAATGCACCGACGCGATCTTCGTCTTGCAGCATGTTGTAGTGGTACAGCAGCGGTATGTATTGGCCGAGCGTTTGTTCGTCCGTCGTGAGTGATCGGGCGGCTGGCGGCGCGGACGGATGGCGGCGAATGGTGGACGGCATCGAACCCGTGCTCTTCAAATCGAGGGAATCGTGAAAGGCGGCGGAGAGTTGATTTCCGCACATTCTTCGACGCATCCTAGAAAAGTCGCCAGACGTGGCTCAAGAGTGATTGTCCCTCAATCGCTTTTCGTGCCAGGATTATTGGCACGCTCTACGTCATCGTCGCTCTCAAGAAAACGGCTGAGTCCCCGCAAGTCGTCGGTATTGATTTGATCGACGCCCGCATCGCGAAGCACTCGCCACATGGCGGGATTGTCGGCCGTTCCCCAAAACCTGACGAGCCGACCGCGCTCGTGAATCTGTTTCACGAGGTTTGTCAACTTCTCATTCTCTGCGGCTGAGAACCCGCCACTCCCGCGCCATTTGAAATGTTGGCTCCAGTTGTCACTGATGAGCGGCATCAAGTCCGTTGACAAGGGGCTGTCCAAGTCCGATAGCCGTCCGTCGATGCCTGCGAACCGGGGCGATGCGTCGGCCATGGTTTGGATGGGGCGATTGCCACTGACGATCGCGACGACTGGACCAGGATGCAGGGTGCCATTCTCCGACCACGCGAACACATCCTTGTAATGGCTGAGCAGTTCGTTGAGTGCGGCGAAGGTCGATTCGCCATCGGATTTGAAATCGATGAGCAGTGAAATCGGTTTTCGATCCGCATGTACAAAGCCATCGTGTTGTCGGATGCGCTCTCGCAGCGGGGCGAGGTACAGCGACTCGAGCGTGTTCTCAGGCTTCAGCTCCAAGAAGGTGTGGGCGACGAGCAGCTTGCCCTCGACGAGAAAAACATCCGCTTCGACGCTGCAGAAACCTTGGTCGAGCGCATCCAGCAGGGGCCGAGGGTGCAAATAATCATTGTGCGCATGAGCTTGGCGACGCGGAGCAATGCCGTCGGCGCCGGCGGCCCCGTACTGGATGGTAACCAGGAAAAATAGGGATAACGCGGCGAAGTACAAGTTGCGCATGGCGGGCCTGCCTGGAGTGGGTTTTCTGGGGCGCGTGGGGACACTTCAACGAATGATCCGCTACCGCAGACGGCGGAAATGACATCGAAACGCATGTCGTGGAGACCCCGCAGCTATCTTTGCCGGGTCACCTCCCAACAGTAGACCGGGCCATCCCGCATCGGGCCAGTGATGCGGCGGGTGCAACGAAGGCTATCGAAGGCCGCCGGGCGTTGGTAAACTTAGTCGCTACGGTTTTGTCACTGTCGACACACGCGACAATGTCGCGAAAGTCGCATTCCATTGCTCTCGATACGAAACATCCGATGACCGTCGGCGACTCCTCTGCCCCAGATCCGATCGCAGACGCTGCGATTGACGCGACTCCCGCGACCGCCTCTGAAACTGCTTCGGCGCCACCCCCCGCGGCGGCACCGCCGAAGGTTTCTGCGGGACCGCTAGCTGCCCGAGGCCTCGGGATGGCCAAGCCGATGTCGCCGCAAGCGACGGTTTCGGCTGAATCGGTTGCCGCGAGCATCGAGAAATCCAAGCCGCGTCCGCCCAAAAGCGGCGGCGCGAACAAAGGCAAATCGCACCCGCGACCGAGACTTGCGGGCGAGACCCACGGCAAAACGGCGGATTCGGCCCCAAGGGATGAAGCGACGGCGCCGTCGCCCGGCGACTCCGCGACGAAAGTTGCTGCGAAGGCGTTTTCAAAAGTCGCGGTACCGAACTTGCGGATGCGTTTGTCCGACGATTTGCAAGCGGAGCTTGATGCCGAGTTGGCTGCGGCGGACGTTACCGCGATGCTCAGTGGGCCAGCCGGGATGCCCGATCGCCGTGAACCACTCGCCGAAGGTGCCCGCGTTCACGCGATCGTGCTCAAAATTCACGACGATTCGGTGTTCGTGTCGCTCGGTGGGCCGGACGAGGGCGTTGTCCCGTTCGAGCAATTTGCGGAAGAGCCCGTGGTCGGCCAAGCGGTCGAGGTGATGATTCGCGGTTTCAACTCCGGCGACGGATTATTCGTCGCGACGTTGCCGGGACAAGCGGTCGATGTTAGCGATTGGTCCGATATCGAAGAAGGTTCCGTCGTCGAAGCGACGATCACGGCGGCGAATACGGGCGGCGTCGAGTGTACCGCCGGCAGCATCCGCGGCTTCATACCCATCAGCCAATTGTCTGAGGCCCGAGTTGAAGACGCTGCGGATTTCGTCGGCCAAAAGCTGATGTGCGTCGTCACTGAAGCGAACGAGCGACGTGGTAATCTCGTGCTCAGCCACCGTGCGATCTTGGAGCGGGAACGCGAGGTCAAGAAACAAGAGCAACTCGCGAAGTTCGAGCCCGGCGATGAACTCGAAGGTACGGTCCGTAGCGTCAAGGACTTCGGCGCGTTCGTCGATCTCGGTGGTCTCGATGGATTGATCCACGTTAGCAAACTGAGCTGGGAACGAATTAAACATCCGAGCGAAGTGATCCAAGAGGGCCAGCAAGTGCGTGTCGTGATTGAAAAAATCGACAAGCAAACTGGCAAAATCAGCCTTTCCTATCGTGATCTGCTGGAGAACCCGTGGGACACCGCCGAAGCGATGTTTTCGATCGGCTCGGTGCATCGTGGCGCCGTGACTCGCATCGCCAATTTCGGCGCGTTCGTGCGACTGGCTGCGGGTGTCGAAGGCTTGGTCCACATCAGCGAACTCGCTCATCATCGCGTCTCCAAGGTCGACTCGATCGTCAAATCGGGCGAAGAAGTTGACGTGCAAGTGTTGAGCTTCGATCGTGATGCTCAAAAGATCGGTTTGTCGATGAAGGCGACGCTCGCCAAGCCGGAGTCGACAGGCAGCAAGGCGGATGAGCCAGAAGTCGAAGAGCCCGCTTACGTCTCGTCGATCAAGGCCGTCGAAGGACCGCTCAAGGGCGGCAACAATAAAGACACCGGCGGCGAGCGATTTGGATTGCGTTGGTAATATGGCAAAGAACGTTCTCGGCACAGATTTGCAGTCCTGTAGCACCGATCCGATGACCGGTTACTTCCGTGACGGATGCTGTAACACCGGCTCGGATGACTATGGTTTGCACACCGTTTGCGTAGCGGTGACGGATGAGTTCTTGAAGTTCAGCCGCGCTCGCGGCAACGACTTGAGCACCCCGAATCCGATGTACCGGTTCCCCGGTCTCGTCGATGGTGATCGCTGGTGTCTGTGTGCCGCCCGATGGAAAGAGGCGTTCGACGCGGGTGCCGCGCCGCCCGTCGTGCTCGCGTCCACCCATATCTCGACGCTCGAATTCGCATCGCTCGAAGAACTGAAGCAACACGCGGTCGACGAGTAGACCGACCCTGGGTTTGAGATTGTGCCGTGAGAACGAAAGAAAAGCCGCGTGGAAAAATGCAACCTTCTGCATGAGCGAGGGATTCCAGCCTTTTCCCTCGCTGACGCAGTCCCTTCCCTCGCTGACGCAGCGGGTTACCGAGCTAGTGGTTTGTCAAGGAAGAAAATTAAGGTTGGCTTCCTGAGCCGCTTGGGCGTTAGCCTGGACCGCTAAAAGGTTGTTCTTGACACGGTTTTGCGGATCGCAATTTTCTTCCGCTTTTTCACCGCGTAGCGGTTCAAGCCATTAGACGGTGGTAAGCGCAGCGCCACCACCGGATGAAAAGCAAATGAACCTGCCGACCGTGAAGCGGTCGCAGATTCCGTGCTGGCTCTTTGATCCTTTCAGGATCAGGAATTTTTACCTAGTGCATTGTCAGGGATGAAAATTAGGGTTGCGTCGAATTGAAAAATCGGCGCTCATTCACAAAACCGAATTAAATCCACGGAGGGTTTTGTGATGAGTGAGAAGAAGTATATCGTTCGTTTGACGGATTCGGAACGG
>JBBSJZ010000264.1:0-8104 GCA_038256795.1 Pirellulales bacterium
ATCGTGGATACATTGTGCTCTCGATTGGCATAGTCGGATTCAAAACCGCTTCAATGAGGCCACGATCTTTCGATCGTGGATACTTGCAGACGACGACAAAAAAGGTGAAGCATGAACACGCTTCAATGAGGCCACGATCTTTCGATCGTGGATACCTAAGCTACGCAGAATACCCGGTCTGCAAATTAAACGCTTCAATGAGGCCACGATCTTTCGATCGTGGATACAGGGCGACGTTTTCGCCCTCTATTTTACAGGTTTTCAACACTTTTCCGCGAGAGGGTTCTATTCGCGCCTTCGACTTGCGTTGTTAGCATGCTCAGTGCAGAACATAAGTGCATTTTAGGCAACGGTTTAGCTGCTTGCGAGTGGGTGCCGGGTTTTTGACATCACTGGACCGCTCGCGGGACAATTTTCAACGGGTGACGAAGACAGGATAGTCTTCGATCTCACCGCTGACGTACCGCGCCAAGAGTCGTGTTTGAATCTCAAGTAGCCGTCGATAGCTGACTCGGTAATCGAAAAGCGGGTGTGTCACCAGTTGGTCCATCCGCTGTTCGTACGCTCGGAACAATGACTTGCGGCCGCTGTCAGTCATCGTCACTCCCTTGCCTGATTCGATGAAGTGCTCGGGGTAAACCATCCGATTGTTGACCGCCGTGATCACCACCGAATCTGCAATCAACGCCCGAAATGGCTCCATCAAGTCGAGCGCAAGTGCCGGACGCCCAGGCCGGGGGACGTGGTAAAAACCGAGGTACGGGTCGAATCCCACGGCGGCGGCCGTGACGGTGAAATCTTTCGCCAAGAGCGTGTAGGCGAGCGACAGCATGGCATTAATGGGATCGCGCGGTGGACGCCGATTGCGGACGCGAAAATTGAACGCGAACTGCGGTGGAGTTCCGATCGCGGCCAAGGGATCGGACGGCTCGTCGCCTGGTTTCAGCATTCCAGCAAAGTGCTCAAAATACATCCGCGCTGCAATGCCTTCGATTCCCAGCAGCGACTCAACTCGTGTGGCTCGCTCGACTTGTCGGACCAATCGTTTTAGGTCCAGGATCGCCGTCACGGGTGGCTCAACGTGATTTCGCATCAACAGCACCCGCTGGTTGCGGATCTTGCCGCTGACCAAGCTCTTGGCGACGCTCAAGCAACGGACGGGGTCGTCGGCCATGCGGAATTGCTCCCGCCGCAGCAGGATGTTTTTCAGTCCCGTGCCCTGCAACATGCCATGGAAATACCCGTGCTGGGAGTGCATCACGAGTGGCACTTCTAGCTCCAAGAGCGTCTGCATCGCTTGGGTCGAGACTTGGATATTCCCGAACAGGTTGACTTGATTGATCTCTCGCAAGCGTACTTCTTGAACAACCTTGCCGTCTTGTTTGACTTGCAAAACTTCACTCGTCTTGCCGACGTAGAGTCCTTGAGTGTTGAGGTACAGTGGACGCAAATCATCGCGAGGTGTTGTGGGAAGTCGCACCGGCATTTCGGAGCGTGGCCTACCATCAGCTGCGCGGCAATGGTTGGTTTCATCTGGCAAGCAAATCGCACTTAGCGAACACTTGGGGCATTTTGGACTATCGACCAATGGCGGTGGAGCTTGAGTTCGCTCGGCGACATTACGAGCCAATTCGACGGCGGCGATGGTCCGCTTGAGGAGTTCATCATCAATGGGAATTCGCACTCGTTGCCGCGTACCATGGAAATACAACACGCCCTCGTTGCATTGGAAACCGTTTTCGCGAAGCACGATGGCTTGCAAGCAGATCTGCACCCGCTCGGGATTCCAAGCGGTGAGCGTGCCATCACTCCCTCGTCGTGGCTTGCCCTTTTTGTAGTCGACGGGTGTCGCCAGTATGCCTTGAGCTTCAACGAGATCGAGCTTCGCGACAACACCGAGAGTATCGCTGGCAAGCGTCACGCTGCGAGCATGGATTTTCTCCGCCACTTCCGGTTGGGGCGGCTCAGGATCCTCGCCGCCCGACGGATCGCTTGTCATCGCCGCGATGGACTCGATCGAAAACGCTTTGTCATCCGAATTCGCTGAGGCGGGCTCGGTGTCCGCTGCAGTCGGTTCGTCGAAGAGCGTCAATTGCGGTGACGGCGCAGCGAGCTTATCCGTCTTCTTGTCGACACGTTCATGGACCGTGATGCCTTCCGTGGTTTCCGCGTTGTGCGCGAACTGTCCCTCGACATGCATCAAGTAAAACAGTCGCGGACAGTAGACCGCTTCGTTGATCATCCGCGCCGGCAAGTAGCGATCGTCATGTTCGCTCGGTGCGGCTGGACGAGGAGTATCGAAATCGAGATCGTCGTCGGGGAATGCATCTGGATCAGCGGGGCGAATCATCGGCGAAAGCTCACGAGAATGAATGTGAAGCTTCCCTGCCCAGACGTTGGAAGGTGGGTGTCAGACGATCAGGCAGGGACTGGCGATGTTCGTGTACGGTTGCCCGAGCGCCTCGATCACGCGCTCCCCGCGCCCGTTGGCTGGCCCGAGATCAACGAACAAAACTTGATCGTGAGCCGCGTTAATGATCTCTTTTAATTGGGCCTTGAGTGTGAGCAGGTCAGTCGAATTGAGCTGACACTCGAACACGGAGTACTGCAAATGATCGCCCCAGTTCCGCATCGTCTTGAAGACCTTGCGAAGCCGTTTGTCGTCACAGATGTCGTACGTCACGAGGTAGATTTTTCGCATGTTCGGATTGCTCAAAGAAAGGAAACCCGCTTGGCCAGCGAGAATCGAGCTTAATCACAATCACCTATCGTCATAAAATGAAAGTCTTGAAATTCACGGAGTTTCTCAACCTTCGCCGCTAGTCGAGTTGGTGTCCAGGCTTTAGCCGCTCGGTCTGGGCAAGAAGCAACTTGCCAGTGCCGACCCACAATTCGCGAGAAGCTTCGCGCGACCAAAGAGGCCCTCGCCCGAGGGCGAGGGAAGGAAATGAGCTACGACCGAGATGCCAAAGATCAAGAGCTGAGTTCACGCTGCTTGGATGGCCCGACGGATCGACGAGCCAGAAACCATTTATATTTTCGAGAATAGTTCTTGGGCGGAGCTGCTACGAAAACCGGGAAACCGACTTATTGGCTGGTTGTCATCGATTCGACCTCGGTGACAACAAGCATTCCAACAGCGGAAGCGTATCGCTGTAGCGTCAGCAACGTCGGGTTAGCTTCGGGGTCATTTTCGAGACGCGAGATCGCCGACGGTTTCAATCCTGATTTCTGTTCGACATCGACTAGTGACATCCCCAGGCTTTCGCGTTTGGCCTTGAGCGTAGCCAGCGTTCGATGAACCTGTTCGCGGCTCAGTTCGAGTGCCCGCTTTCGCAGTCGACCTTCAGCCAAAATCTGCTCGCGATTGGCCTCCGTTTCCGCTCGCGCAAGCTCGACACGCTGCTGCTCGTCCGTTGTCAACTCACGGACAACCCGCTCGCTCGTCGGCTTTTTCTTCATCGCTTAATTCACCTCGTAGGCTGTGAACTGCAGGCTCATCGCATCCAAAACAACCTCCTCAAATTCATCCTGGGTCACGCCATGCTGTTCGATTTACTCGACGAGCTCATCGTTCCAAAGGAAAAATACATGCGGCATGGCGTTCACATAAATGTTAATGAAGGAGCCGTGGAATGTCTAGCTCAATGAGGCCACGATCCGTTGATCGTGGAAGGTGCAATCCCAAGGCTAAGGCTCGTCTGCTGAACTAGCTTCAATGAAGCGACGGAGGGTCGAGTGGCAATCAAGATCCGAGACTTGCCCAAATAAGTGGCGTCCAAGCCGAAACGAACCGTATGGCTGCGTCAGATGTTGTAGTTTAGGAGTTGAGCATTTGCATCCCCAGATATGTCGAAAAATAGGTCCACTTGACGTAAAGCCGAGCTGCGATACGATCCAGGCATAGAAAAACCGCGTCAATCTGCATTCGCCCTAGGAAAGCAAGCAGTTTGATCGCGGCATCACCGCCGTTGCCGAAGCAAAGAGGTTCGCCTCAGTTTAGGGTAAATCTCGACTTCGGCAACTGCACAAACTCCCTTCATTGAAAGCGAACGCAGATGCCTGAAGAACTCCCCCTCGACGCTGCCGTACGGACGGCCTACTCCGAAATCCTACAAACGGCTGACCAAATTTTGGTCGGTTCCGCAGTTCGTGGCGTTTTTCTATTCCGGGTTGCTCAGCTCGTCCCAGACGCATCCGAAACGGATGTGCTGGCGCACTTGGTGCGACTGCGTAAACGCGGTCAAGCCAAGGGCGGATTGCCACGCAAGCAGCGTTAAGCTTGGCACGTAAGGCTGATTGCCCAGAACATAAGCTAGCTCCCGACTCCCCCAACGCGTCGTGGGGGAGTCGGGAGAGAAAACCCACAACAATTTTTTCACCAGTGACCAGACGTGTCACTCGATCACGTAAATTGCGATCCACTCAAGTCGCTCAATTCTCAATAATTCTATCTGAAGGCATGAAAATGGCTAAGCTAACCTTGTCCTCGCTGCGCGACGCTGTTGCGTCGTCCGCCGCTTTTCGCTGTCGCACTCGTTTGCAGCCTGCCGGCGGCGCGGGTGATAAAGTGTTTCCGCCTACCTACGCGGGAGCTCTATACGCGATGGAGATGCGTCGAATCGAAAGTGATCTCGTTCGCTGCGTCTTGATGGACTCGGTTCAAAGCCAAGCTAACCGGATGGAAGAGGCGTTGCTCGATGCAGTCGACGAAGGCCGCATCAAGATTCCGGTGGTCGACGTCGACTTTTCAAGGATCCCCGTGGTCGACCCCGATTCGAGCGACGACGGACTGTACGAGCCGATCGGTCGCATCGGCAGTCTCGAAGCACCGCACCGAATTGCCGACGCGATTCTTCGCGACAGCGAACTCAACGGCGTCGAGTTTCGCAAGACTGACGAAGGCCGCAAAATAACTCGTACGACGACGCGGAACGCCACGTCGCTTTTGGAACTTTGCCCAACGGCGCTCGTCTTCGGCTTGTGGGACTCGACTGGACCGAAGGGCGGCCTCGGCGTCAAGTTTCAGCGCGCGATTGTATCCGAGATCATCGGCGTCAATGCGGCAGTGGGCGTCAAGACGAGCAGCCGAATTGATCCTCTCGCGATTCAATTGAAGTCCGGTCCAGTCTACGAAGCCGTTGGCGGTGGCTGGACTGATGATGCGACCAAAGCGGTTCAGGTCAAAGGTAAGCCGAAGCTCGTTGGCAAAGATGGTAAGCCCTCCGAAGTTAACCACGGAAACATCGCACCATCGCTTTCCGATGTCGGCAAAGACCCGCTCAGCAACGATGGTTCACGAATGTACTTGGCTGGTGGTGTGACGATCGATTACGCCGAACAAACGACGGTCTTGTCACTTCCTGCACTGCGTCGTTTGAAGTTTCCGCTTCAAGAGAACGGAAACTCCGACCGCGACGCCAATCTCACTGCACAAACGGCCCTTGCTGCACTTGGTATTTGTGCCGCTTCGCTGGCAATCGAACGCGGTCTCGACTTGCGGTCGCGATGCTTGCTGTGGCCCTCCGAATCACCGACTTGGGAATTGCTGGGCAAGCCGGGAACAGCTCCATCGATGATCGAAGTCGATGCTGATGGCGCGATCGCGGTGCTCAACGAAGCGGTCGCGGCACTGAAGAAAGCTGGACTGCCTTGGCGTGAGGAACGACTCACGCTTCAGCCTTCGACCAAGCTCGTGAACCTCGTCCGTAAAAGTCAACAACTCGCCGTGCAAAGCGGTGCGGGCGAAGGAGATGAATAATGAGTTACCTTGTCATCGATATTGAATTGTTGACTCAGCGATACGTTGCAGCTGACCCATCCGATCGAGAGAAGCCCGAATGGCCTCCGCATCCAGGGCGAGTCTACATGGCACTCGCTGCGACATGTTTTGAGCTAGGTAGCGAACCATCCCACGTTGACGCTGTGCGCTGGCTTGAAAAATGTGGCTCGCCAAGACTGCGATGCGGAAAACCTTCTTCGCGGACAAAGATCGGTGTCTATGTTCCCGTGAACGACAAAGTGACCGAGAACAAAGGGATGCTGCAATCCGCACCCGGGATGACTCGTTCGCGGCAAGAGCGGTTCTTCCCAACGACGATTCCTGACGACGCGAACATTCAGTTGGTTTGGGTGTTGGAGCAGCAGGAAGCACCGCCGATTGATGCGATTGATCTTTTATGTGGTGAGATGATTCGTATCGGCCATTCGTCTTCATTAGTGCGAGCGAGTGCAAGCATTCAAGAATCGGTGACGGCGGGCGAAAGCGACCTTCGTGAGGTCTGGCATCCCGTTGAGTCAGCCGGGAAGACGAGCTTGCGAGTCGCTAGCGACGGGGAATACGATCGCTTGTTAACCGACGGTAAACGTGAGCTTGTCGATTCGTTTGTTGAAATGTCCGAGCAAATCGAAGCCGCCAAGGGAAAGTCCAAAACGGAGTTAAAGAATCAGTTTACGGAACGGTTTGGACAAACCTATTCAGCCAACCTTCGTCCACCTGAACCGACACCGGCCACGATCGGTACGTGGCAATCGTATGCGACCGCAAGTGACATCAGAAAACGTTTTGTCAATTCGACAGCGACTCATTCACGCGACTTTAGTGTTGATGCGATCATCTTGTCGCTGATGGACGAGACGCGATGTGGATTGGGCGATACGCTATTGATCGCGAAGCAACTTCGGTCCGCGATTCTCGCCCGCTGTGGAGTCCAGCCGGTGCCGGCGTGGGTCGGCGGCCATGAAGCATCTGGAGCAGTAACAAGAGATCCTCATATTGCGATCGCCCCGCTCGCTTACGTGGGTTCCAAGTATGCCGATGGGCATCTACTGGGTATGGCAATCTTGACTCCCAAGAATATCTCGGTGTCGGAACTCGGGCGTTGCCTTGGGCAGGTGCTCTACGACGAATCCGGCGATGCGGCCGACGTAGTGTTAAAGTTTCAGCATCGTGAGGACTTGCGACTGCGGATCGAAGAACGTGATGAACCGGCAAAGTCATTGCAAGACGCAACTTGGGTAGCGGCCAGTCGTGTTTGGGCGAGCGTCACGCCGGTGGTATTGGATCGGTTTCCAAAGTCAGATCGGCGAACTGACCCCAAGGGCTGGCGAGAAGAAGTCAGCGAAATTTTGCTTCGGTCATGCGAGTTCGCCGGTTTGGCGACGCCGCAAAGTATTGACATCGATACGACCTCGTTCCTGCTCGGTTCTCCTCGCTGCACGCCAAAGGCTTCAACACGAGGAGATACGATACGTTCGCTGGGGGAAGGGTTTCCTGCCTACACGACGGGGCCTGGAAAACCGCCACGATTGCAGATTCACGTACGTTTGACGTTTGATAAGCGGCATCGTGGGCCAGTGTTGCTCGGTGCTGGTCGCTTTCTTGGGTACGGATTCTTCAAACCAATTTCGCAAGGGGGAGCCAAAGTATGAGCCAGCCTATAGCTCAACCCTCGCTATCTCTCGATGATTTCCCAGTGTTCTACGAAGCGATTCACAAGAGACCACCGTTTCGCTGGCAAACCGATTTAGCTGCCGAAGTTTGCCAGAATGGATGGCCGAACTGGATCGATTTGCCCACGGCAAGCGGAAAGACCGCAGTCATTGACATCGCTGTATTCGCTTTGGCTTACGAAGCTGCTAGTAACAATCTCGCGAAGTCTAAACCGAACGCGGCACGACGAATTTTCTTTACGGTAGATCGGCGCTTGATCGTCAACCAAGCCTTCAATCATGCCAAGTATCTCGCCCAGTCGCTTTGGGATGCGATTGGCAAGAAGTCGTTGAAAGTGGAGATACTTGTCGCGATCGCGAACGCATTACGCTCAATCAACGGATCACAGACGACTGCGCCGCCGCTGGATTGCTTCGAACTTCGCGGCGGTATCTTTCGCGACGACGCCTGGATACGCTCGATCACTCAACCCACGTTGATCGCGACAACCGTCGATCAAATCGGATCGCGACTTTTGTTTCGCGGTTATGGCGTTTCTGATCGAAACTTGCCGATTCATGCGGCGCTTGTTGGCAACGATTCGCTCATTATTCTCGACGAAGCACACTGCTCAATCCCATTTGGTGAAACGATTGATCGAGTGAAAGGTTA
>JBBSJZ010000265.1:0-8084 GCA_038256795.1 Pirellulales bacterium
CATCCCGCCTCGCTGCAGTTCGGCAAAGATGTCTGCGAAGCATTCATTAAGATCGGCCGGATCGACTTGGTCCAGGATTTTGCGGTGCTGCGTGTCACTGGGGATCGACTTGATCCGGTCCAATTTCATCAGGCTTTGGTCTTGCCGGCGAGCATCGTAGGACAGCCGGGAAGGTTCTTTATGCAAGAACATGGCAGAGGCAGCCATCAGACAGTCAGACAGCGAATACTCCACCGCCCGGTTCTCGTTAGCGACTCGCAATGCTCAAGTTAGGCGATCGCAAAAAAGGTTAAACCAACTGGATCGGCTCGTCTCACGAGCTGTGGTGGAACATATTCGCGACAAATTGACGTAAGGCGAAGCACCTTTGCCGAATAACCAGAAAAGCACTTGCCCCCCCCCCGTTCGGTGCAGTAAGCTGGGCTTTGAGGGGCAGCAGTCGCTACCTTCCTCTTTGTCCAAAATGCTGGAGTGAATGATGAGAAACGTCCGTGAGATTGGTGTTCTTTCGATCGTGTTGATGTCCGTCGGAGCAGCGATGGTGTCGCGATCAACCCCGCGTTATCACCCGCTGGAGGCGTCCATCGCTAGCAGCATCCGAGGTGGACAAAATCCTTGTCCTGATCATGTGTTCGTGATGCCACAATTAGGCGATCCAGGCAAAGAATGCGTAGGAGGTTGCTATGGACCGTTCTACTCGTGCGAATACTACAGTGGCACTTCCGCCGTCTGTCCTGAGAGTGCCCAAACTCAATGGACTGGACAATACAAATGCCAAGATATTGTATGGCCTGAAGGTCAGTCACCAAATGGTTTAGAATACTGTAACGAAAGTAACCCCGCGTTTTGCTGGGTAATGCGAAACTGCCAGTCATTCGAGGGCTTTGGATGCGTGTCCGTAGGAGACCCTGGCCCCGGAGACTGCGCTTTTGCAGACTGTGAGTCAGGAACTGGTTATATGTACCCATAAACCAACCTCAACAATCGGCCCGCGAATGGTTACGCTGGACATTAAATGCTGTCCAGCAATAACTTTCGGTCCGCCATCCTTCTGCTCTGGTGAGAGTCGCATGCCAAGCAACCGAGCTCTCTACAGTCGCATGGCACCGCCCCTGCCACGAGAGGGACCGTAAATTGAGCAAGTTGTTTCGCGACAAATCGTTGGTGTCACTTTTTTTCAGCCGTGATCGAAGGTGATTTGGCTTATCGATAAAATGGATCTTAACAAGGTGTCTGACTATGATTGGCAAGCTAACCGCATTTTTCACTATCGCATTGGAGCTGATTGCATTTCAACCCAGTCATGGCGATGAAACGAAAGTAGTGATTGACGAAGTCATCGGCAAATTAAAACTTTTTAAATCCCAATGGAATGAGGGTTATCTTTCTGGAACCGTTCGAGGCGACGATGGCTATGCTGACTTGAAATTATGGTGGGTGGGCGATCGATCAAGACGTGAGGTCATCAACTATGGAATCGATGGAAAACGCGAGCCAGTGCATCTCGTTTACACAATCAATCGGCAGACCACCTGTACCTTTAATCCGGACTCGCTGGTTGCGAACTGCAATCGGCGTATCATTCAACCGGAAATTCCCAGTCTCTACCGTATTCTACCCGGCGAAGCGTGGGTAGAAATATTGCCCACGCGGACAATTTCGAGTTGGTTAACTGCAGCTCTGAAGTCCCCTGGGAATCAGCGGGCGTTAAAGGCGGTTCGAGTGAGCAATGAGTACGTCGTACTGACGGGCCCGCTTGATGCTGTTGAACGATGTTCGGTGGCAATTGAATCGAGACAGCCATTACCGTCGCTGGACGAGGGCGAGTATGTCACACAAACGACCTTTAACTCTGCGGGCCTAATGACGTCAAGTGGCTACGTTGGTTCACCAAACTCAAACGCGATCAGAATGACGTATACTTGGACGGATGACAGACCGCCAAAACCATTCGTACTGCTGCGACAAGCAACATTGCGCGAGGAGACTGAATTTCGGGTGATGGTCAACATCAAGGTTTTGGAATCATTCAATCAATTGCCTAAAGATGCGCCGTCGATGAGCGTTCCTCCGAACGACCTGCCGTTTGGAACGCATGTCATGGATCGAACTGGAGCCAAGGAAAAAAATTACTTCATTGGCGGTGCCGAGGGACAAATCGCCGCTGAAATGCGACGCTCTGGAAAAGCCATTCGGAAAGTTCTCGACAAGTAGTTGCTGATTTGAACGTGGCCGTAGACAGATAGGGGTTCATGATGCGATTGATGCTGTTAGGCGTGCTATCGGTTGTGCTTGCAAGCAATCTCATGGCAAAAGTCATTCCGAAGTCGTCTCCTGAGATCGCCGGGAATTGTGGCGCACGATGTCTCTATACCGTCTTGGTTTGCGACTCCGCAACGAATGATGATTTCAAGAAATTCTTAAGCGAGAATCCCGACTGCCGCGAAGAAACCATGTCTTTAGATGCGATATTCAAGATCGCGTCCAAAAGTGGCTTGAATGGGCAACTGATTCGGTTTGATCCTGACAAACCACTTCCACCTTGTCGACACTTGATCGCCCATGTCAGTCCAGAGCATTTTCTAGTACTCAGTCAAAAAGAGACGGGACTTTGGTACTACTGCGATCCGCCTTCCGGAGTGGCACTGTTGTCACCGCTACAGCGGTCGCGACTATCAGGCACGGGACTGGCAATCGATTTGAAGGAATCAACATTTTCGATTCCTTGGATGGTAGTTACTTTAGCAGCTTTGACGGTGGCATTTTCGCTAGCGTATCGGGTGTTAGGCGCCAAGCGACGATTGTTGCGTCTTCAACTAAAACCAAGGAGTCGACGACCGCAGAAATCGTTTTTCGAGTCATCGACCTGATTGAGCTCAAGGACGATAGCGTCGTGTTCGACTCGGGCCTAGAGGACGGTGAGTTTGTCGCTGTTGTGGAAACACACAACGATCCGCAGCGTTAATTGGAGGATATTAGGGTGGTGTTCTCTAGCGAGCAAGCGTCTCAAAATTATACGTCTCGCTGCCAACGAGAGGGCGAAAGTCGATTGATTGTTACCATTGCCGGACCGATTAACAACGGCTATCAGCACGCATACTTAAAATTTCTCGACGATACCGGCGGCACCTTGCATCCTGAACTTCCGATTGAGTGGGGTGATCTAAGGAACATCGAGGCTACCGTTGACGCCGTCCAGCTTTCCAAGGCCCAGCCAAGCTCAAGTTTCGTGCTTCACTCTGATAAGGCAATCTCGGACATCAAGGACATTGAAACCGGAACGATGCTAATATCCTCCAGCTTTCAGCGGATCGATGCTGGGCTGATTCGAGTCAATTTGAGTTTGAGTCACTCCCTTGAATTGCGAAACTTTGAAAAATATGCGGGAGAACTAGTGGTAACGTTTGTGGATGGAAAACGATTTCTCTTACCGCTAACGATGGAGCCATTGTGATGCGACATGCGTTTACTTTGACTGAACTCTGCGTTTGCCTCGCGATCATGACCATCGTAGTTTCGTTAGCGTTCGTCGGACTGGGGGCTTCACGCGAAGCGAGCCGGAGAATGAGTTGTCAAAACAACTTGCGACAAACCGGACTGGCGTTACACCAGTTTGCAGATCGTCATCGCGGCGAATTGCCTTATCACAATTTTACTAGCATGATTCCCCATGGGATTGGGCCATGGTTTGAGCTCGCGCCCGAATTGGAATTGGCGACGAGTCAACCCTCCGTCTTGCTCAACGGTGGCGCTATGTCAAACATTCAATCTCATGCGGTGTTTTCTTGTCCGAGCGATGGCCAGATTGGTTGCAATTACCGCGCCTGCGGCGGATCGGGTGCCGTGCTTAATCACACAACGCAGCCAGAAGCAAAGTGGTCCGCGGTAGCGGATGGCTGCATCCCCGTTTCGCATACGAGGCGCAGACTCGCTGAAGTGACCGATGGTACCTCCAACACTGTATTTGCATCGGAGCGGCAGATTGCCGCTCATGGAATCAACAGTCGGGGCGACATCGCTTATGAATCTGGTATATTTCCTCCGGATTTTTCGAAAGGCGGCCCGCCGCATCAGGCATTGGTCGATGTAATTGCGGCCAACTGGGACCTTTGGCCAAAGTACGAATTGTCTGGTAAATGCTGGCACAGAAATGGGATCGCTCAATCCGCGTACAATCATGTGGTCGGACCCAATCATCCGATTGCCATTTCGTTCGGTAATCCCAACGGCAGTGCGTCCATCGGAATTGTCCCCGCGACAAGCCAGCATCCCGGAGGAGTCAATATTTGCAGGGTGGATGGGAGTGTGGCGTTCGTTGCCGACCAGATCGATTCATTTGCCTGGTATGCGTTGGCGACAATTGCGAAGCAAGACTAGCGATTGAATCTCGACTTCGTTTTGTAGATTGCTCAATGGATTTAACCAGCCAAAAAACTGCTTGAAAAACCTGAGAAAGATCTCATTTTTCCATCGGTCGGCGCAAGTCAGAGCAATGATTCCAGCAGTAAAGTCGAGAAGGTTGGTCGCGAATCCTATTCCGATTAGCAAACACACGAAGAAGAGAAGAAGAACTGGTTTCGTTGATATTTCCAGAAAATTCCCTGGCGGCACGGTTCGGCGAGAGGGGAGTCCGGCTCAACTGAACTTCGCCACCTCGATCATTCATTTAAGTAGGATTCTCCGTCGCCGACTGGCGGCGAATTTCGTAGAGCAGGATACCCGTGGCGACCGCCGCGTTGAGTGACGTGACTTTGCCCTGCATCGGAATGCAAACACGCTGGTCACAAATGGCGAGTAGCTTCGGGTCAATTCCCGTCGCTTCGCTGCCAATCACGAGCGCGATCGCGCCTGAGAGTGGTGAACTCCATGCACTCGTCGATGCATTCGAGTCGGCAGCCACGATTCGCATCGAGTGTGATTTGAGTAGCTCGGCGGCCGCTTGCAGATCATCGACTTGGACGATCGGAATGTGATTCACGGCGCCGGACGATGACCGAGCGACGTGCGGTGTAACCTCGGCTTGCGAATGATTGCCGACGATCACCGCCAGCACGTTCGCGCCATCACAGCAGCGGAGGATCGCGCCGAAGTTGAACGTGTCCTGAATGCGATCGCAAATCACGACCAGTGGCTGTGCACGAAACGGGACGCTAGTCGCCTCCGCTGCGGTTGCTGCCGCGTGGTGGTTTTTTAACTGCTCCGTGATTTCGTCCAGGGCGTGGTAGGGATATGCCCCTAATCTTGCGACGAGTCCCTGGTGCTCCGTCGAGCGAGACAATTGATCCAGTCGATCCGAATCGACAATCGTGAGCGGCACGTTGTCGTTTTCGAACTTCACCAAGAGCGACCGGGACTTTTCATAGGCACCCGGAGTCGCAAAGATCTCGATCACCGGCCATTTTCCGGTCGCGAGCGTCTCAGTCACGGCATGGTAACCCCAGAGCCAACCGCGCTGATGATTCCCACTGAACCGACGTTGTTTCGACTTCTTCCGCGCGGGCTGGACCATACCCGAAGAGTTTAGTCATCGCCGCGACTCTCGTCGAGCATGCGGAGGCACCGCGGGGAGCGCCGAAAGATGCTAAAACGAGGAAGAATTTCGAGCACTTGATCGAAATCACTGCGCCCCGAGTCGGTCGCAGTGCTGCCTAGTAACAGACTCCGCCTTGTCGAGGTCGCCCGTTCACTCCTATCGCTGGATGATGTTGCATCATGTTTGGATTTTTGATTTTTCTCGCAGTGCTCGTGGGTGTCGTGCTGCTGGTGCTGATGTATGGCGTCGGCATCTTCAATCGCTTGGTCGCGCTACGTAATCGCGTCGACAATAGTTTTGCACAGATCGAAGTGCAGCTAAAGAGACGCTACGATTTGATCCCGAATCTGATTGAGACCGTGAAGGGCTACATGAAGCACGAGCGAGAAACCCTCGAAGCCGTGATCAATGCCCGCAATCAAGCGGTCGGCGGCCTTCAAAATGCTGCCGCAGATACGTCGGACCCAGCCGCGATGGCGGCGCTCGCGGGAGCGGAGAAGGGATTGTCGGGTGCTCTCGGACGCCTGTTTGCACTCGCCGAAGCGTATCCCGACTTGAAGGCGAACCAGAATATGGCCCAGCTCACTGAAGAACTCACCAGTACCGAGAACAAAATCGGGTTTGCTCGCCAGGCGTACAACGATTCGGTGACGGAGTACAACACGTACCGTCAAACGTTCCCGCCGTTGTTGATTGCCAATGCGACAGGTCACACGATTGATCGTGAATTGTTGAATTTCGGTGATGAACCGATTGCCCAAGTCCCCAAAGTCGCGTTCTAGTGCCCCGTCAACTTAGAAACCCGTCCACGTAGAAACCTGTGTCCACGCAATTCTTTCAGCGCCAGGAAGCGGCTCGCACCAACACCTTGTGGTTGGTGGTGATGTTCTCGTTCGCCGTGATCGGCATCATCGGCGTAACGTCGACCATCGCCTACTTCGCCGCTCACGCGGCCGCGAATTCTCAACAGGGACGATCGCTACAGAACGAGGTCGACCCGTTGGCCGCGGCGGCCCTCGTCGGCTGCGTCAGCGGCGTCGTGATTCTGCTCGGGTCGCTGTACCAAATCATTTCGCTGCGATCCGGAGGCGGCTCATCGGTGGCCGAGAGCATCGGCGGACGACCGCTGATCGCCGACTCGGCAACCGGCAATGAGAAACGATTGCTCAACGTGGTTGAAGAGATGGCGATCGCGTCAGGAACGCCTGTGCCACCGGTTTACTTGCTCGAAGAGCCTGGGATCAACGCGTTCGCCGCCGGCTACCGTCCAGCCGATGCGGTACTCGGCGTGACCCGCGGAGCGATCGACAACTTGACGCGCGAGCAACTGCAGGGCGTGATTGCGCATGAGTTCAGCCACGTGCTCAATGGCGACATGCGCATGAATATTCGCATGATCGGAATTCTGCACGGAATCCTGCTATTAAGCTTGATCGGCCGCATGGTTTTTCACTCCATGCGGTTCATGGGGCCGCGTTCGCGCTCGTCCAATGACAAGGGTGCCGGGGGCATCGTCGTGCTGATGATCGTGATTGCCTTGACGCTGCTCGTCGTCGGCAGCATCGGCTCGTTCATCGGCGGATTGATAAAGGCTGCGGTGAGTCGCCAGCGGGAATATCTCGCCGACGCGTCGGCGGTCCAATTCACGCGCAATCCCGGTGGGATTGGCGGCGCCCTCAAGCGAATCGCCGCACTCGCCACGCATGGCCGACTCAATCATCCGAATGCGGCCGTCGCGAGCCATTTGTTTTTCTCACAAGGTGTGTATGAAGGCTTGACGGGATTGCTCGCCACGCATCCGCCCTTGGAGAAGCGAATCCGAGCGATCGAACCGAACTGGAATGGCCGATTGGACGACGTCATCGCAAACTTGCCAGGTGCCGTCGGCGGCGGTGCTGCCGACGTCAACCATGGCGGCATAGCGGCGGGCGCGATGGGCTTCGCCGGCCCAGGTGCGAGCGTTACAACTCATTCATCATCGGCGAGCGAAGCGGACGATTTGGTCGAGCTTTCCAGTGTCCGCACGGCCATCGATAGTGTCGGTGCGCCCGCCGAAGTACACCGCGCGTACTCCGCCCAATTGTTGGCGCGAATGCATGTGAGTTTGCGCCAAGCTGCGGGAGATCCCTACACGGCGCGTGCACTCGTGTTCGCGTTACTCTTGGATCGGGACGAGACAATCGCGGAGAAGCAACTGACGAGCTTGCGGGTATCGATGCAGCCCGCAGTGGTCGAGTTGACAAAAAAACTTGCACCGATTGTCGCGCGTTCAACCGAAGCGATGCGGTTGCCGCTGGTGGATCTATCGCTACCGATGCTACGGCGAATGTCACGATCCCAGTACGACGAGTTTTCGCAAGCGTTCGCGGCACTCGTTCATGCGGACAATCAGCTTTCAATCTTCGAATGGACGCTCGCTCAAGTACTCAAACGTAACCTGCAATCCCAGTTCACAGCGGCACGCGGCATTATCGCGCGGTACACGAATTTGTCGAAGCTCGGCGTGGAGGTATCCGTCCTACTTTCCACACTCGCTCGCGTCGGACACCAC
>JBBSJZ010000266.1:0-8062 GCA_038256795.1 Pirellulales bacterium
GCTGCGATTCACCCGGCGCTGTTGCTGGGCGGGTAACGTGAGTGAGTCCATCGCTAGCGCCGCGTCGTCCATCTGCAACCAAGTCAGCAGCGACGCGCGATATGCAGCCGACAACTCCGGTGCCGCCTGGATCGCGTCGAGCAGTGGTTGGCCAAGCTCGACACGGAGTTTCAGTGCCGCGTTCGCTTGCGAGATAAATGCGTCCACGCGTTCTGAGTTGGGCCAGTCGCTTGCCGCATCGCCCGCAAAATCGATTGGCACGCCGGCCCGCGACAAACGGCAAAGTTGCTCGTTGAACTCAAGCACACGGTCCAGGGTCGCCTCGGGCATTTTACTGAGCCCCAGATCGTCCGAGACGGTTAGCTTGGAAACGTCGCAACTCATCGAATTGTTGCGACAAACCCCAGTCCGATGTCACTCCCGCGCGAGTCGCAACCTCGATCGCTTGCCGCTGGATCTCCTGCGATGAAGGTGACGTCGCTCGCGCACGCCGCTCGCGGATGACGTCCATCGCCGGAAAGCTCAACATCAATAACACGAGCGCCGCTAACCCGAGCAAGATCACGCGTCGGACTAGCCGACGATAACCACAATGCCCCTTGGCCGCTTCGAGGGTCCGCGGTCGCAAATCATCAGTGGGTCGCACATACTTCCCAGCCGCCAGGATCGCCTGTTCAAGTCCCGTCCAATCGTCGCCAGCATCCCTGGGATTTGAAACCATACTCATGATGGCACCTCCACGTCGGCGGCGCGAAGTTTCACGTGTAGTTTCTCGATCGCGTAGCGGTAACGACTGGCCGCCGTTGCCGGTGAGAGTTCGAGCAACTCAGCGATCTCGGCAAACGTCATCGATTCCCAAATCTTCAAGACAACCACTTCGCTTTGCTCGGTCGGCAATGTTCTCAGCGCCGTCCAAATCGCACGATGCGTGTCCTCATTGGCACCATCATCGACGGACTTCGCCGTTAGCAAATCCGTCAAACCGTCAACGAGCGACCAACGCTTGCGACGACGTAAAATCACCAGTGCCTCGTTGCGTACCATTCGCAGGAGGTAGGGCCACGGCTTGTCAGCACGCAGGAGTAGTTGCGGCTCCGCAGCGACTCGCACGAGCACCGTCTGCAATGCGTCTTCGGCATCATGCTGGTTGCGGGTAATGGTTGTCCCGAAGCGAACCAGTCGCTGGGCCGCCAGGTCGTACAAACCCGACAACGCCGCTTCACGGCTCTCGGCGATACGTTCCGCACAGAGGCGAACGCGAACGGAAAAGAGGTCTGGGCAACTCATGACGAACTCCAGGATGCGCGGGCTGACCGCGTTTGTCTAACCTTTTTCCGAAATCGAAACGTTCACTACCACCCGGCCGCGAATTTGGCCTGCTAGGATCTCGTCGATCTTCGGAAGCAATGCCTCCAAGTCCACTTCCGTGGTAACGGCGTCCAATCCCTCCAGTTTCCAGGGGCCAGCCAGCCGCTCCCAAATCTTGAGCCGCTCGTCCATCGGACACAGCGCCGAAGTGATGCCCGCCAGTCGCACGCCACGCAGAATGAACGGGAACACCGACATCGGCAGTTCGGTACCGCCGACCATGCCGCACGCCGCCACGCAACCGTGAATATCGGTGGACTTGAGCAACGACACGAGCGTTCCCCCTCCCACGGTATCGATAGCCCCGGCGAAACGTGTGGCCAGCAGGGGACGCGTGGATGTCGGATCGAGTTGATCGCGACCGATGACCTCATCGGCGCCGAGACTTCGTAACCAGCTTGCCGCGTCGGCCTTTCCCGTGACCGCCGTAACCCGGTATCCGAGTCGGCTTAGCAGCATCACCGCGAGCGATCCGACGCCGCCGGTCGCACCGGTTACGACGATGGACTTGCCATCTCGAGGCACTTCATTACGAACCAGTTCACGCACGCACTGCGCCGCGGTGAATCCGGCGGTGCCGAGCACCATCGCATCACGCAACGACAGCGTTTCGGGAAGAGGCACGACCCAGCTGTGCGGCACACGAATTTGCTCCGCCCAACCGCCCCAGTGCTTGCCACCCAGATCGTACCCCGTGACGATCACACGCTGTCCCGGTGAGAAATGTTCGCCGCCCGCGATCACCACGCCCGCAGCATCAATACCCGGTAGGTGCGGCAAGTTCGGTGCGACCCCAGGGTTCCCCGTCGCCGCGAGTGCGTCCTTGTAGTTCAAACTCGACCAATGAACCGCGATCGTCACGTCACCAGCGGGAAGCTCGGTAACCGGTCGATGGGTGACCGTGCGAGACACGCCCGCATCCGTTCGCGTCACGTAGATGCAGCGGAATTCTGGAGTCCTACTCGATTGTGTCATCCGTTTTGTCTCCTCGGCTCACCTGCTAAAAGTCCGTGCAAACTCCCCTTTCGAGGCTACCCGAGTCTATTCCGGATTCGTCGCTGAGACGAGATTGAACTTGTGGCTGCGAAGGCGATGGACGAAGGAAAGCTTTTCCATGACTGCGGCTGAGAACTTTTCAGGCAGGAGTGGTTGCAAGCCAAGGTCGAAGTTGTATTCACTCGTTTCGACCACGATTTTTAAGACTGCCGCAACGACATCTCGGTAATTCGATGGGGGTGTCAAATCGAGCTTCGCCCGACCCTGGTCATTCGCGGTGGCGGCAATCGCCATCACATCGAGGTAAACATTGATGGTCTCGGCAAAATCCTCCCACGGATGCATGGTCGCATACTCACTGACGAACGAATTTGCCCAATCATGCGGAGATCCGTCGGCATAGTGCCGCCGCATGGCTTGGTCGTAGTCGACGGCCAGCGGATCGCCAAACAGCACCCGATACTCATCGCGTAAGACTCGACTTGTCAAACACCAGTCGATGTAGTGACCAATCTCGTGCCGCATGTGTCCAATGAGCGTTCGCTGAGGTTCCCCCAACCGAATGCGAGTCAACTCGCGATGGACGCTATCCGCTTCAGCGATGTTGATGACAACCAATCCGTCTTCATGTCCGGTTGTGACTTTTTGCACGATCCCGTCCGCGTTGACCGTGTCCGCGAGGAACTCGAACCGCAGTGGGTGTGAATCCTGCAAGTTCGCTCTGAAGGGCGGCAAACGAAGCTGTTCAAGTTGAACCAATAACTGCCGCTTGGCCGTCTCGAGTGCCGCCCATCGACGGGTTCCGGAGGCTTGGCTCAGGTCGGGAATCACGTGGGTGAACGAGCACCAACGGCACAGCGTTTCGGGGATCTCGTTGAATGAATTGCAGACGCCGCTTGCTTGGTTGATACAACGGTGAACGATCGAGCTGCATTGATCACAACGATAATCAGTTCCCGGTGAAGAAAAACTGCCAAGGTTTCCACACGAAGTGCAGCGACCCAGGACCGCCTTGCAACCCACACAGACGCTGTTGCTAAAATAGACGCGATTGCCGCAATTGCACGATCCAGTTCTCATCGGATTCCATTTGCCACGAAACGGGATGCACCCATCAGCCGACTCGTTGAAAGAAGGCTTTTAGAACATTGAAGTCGACGGGTTTGACCATATGTTCGTCGAAACCGGCTGCCATGGCCTTATCGCGATCGCTCGCCTGGCCGTAACCCGTCATGGCCACGAGTAATAGCGATCGGTTCGTATCGTCCAATCTCAGTTTTTTCGCCAACTCGTAGCCCGTCATGCCGGGCATTGAAATGTCGGAGAAGACGACCTCCGCGCCGAACGCGGCCAGTGCCTTCAAGGCAGCTGGTCCACTATCGACGATGCGGACTTCGTGGCCGAGCTTCATCAGTAAACGCGACAGGACCACGGACAGGGCTTTCATGTCGTCGACGACGAGCACCTTCATCGCTCGAACGGAGGTCTGGCAACTTGCCGCGGCGGCGACCTCGCTGTCCTGCATCTGCGGCGTCGCCGCGACTGGAAGCATGATCGTAAATTCACTGCCTTTGCCAACTCCATCACTCGACGCCGACACCTTCCCGCCGTGCAGTTCGACAAGCGTTCGGACCAGCGTTAATCCGATCCCGAGTCCCGCCGTTCCTCGCTCAACAGAATCTTCGATTTGAGCGAACATCTCAAAGATATCGTCGATTCTCTCGGGCTCGATTCCGTCACCGTTGTCTTTCACGCGAACGACGACGTGCTCGCCAATCCGCTCTGCGGTTACGTCAATCCGACACTCGACGTCGCTGTATTTAGAAGCATTGTTAATGAGATTGCAAACGACTTGAGTCAATCGTGACGGATCGACATCGACACTCATCCCATCGCTCGGCGCGGCGACGGTTAGCTGCTGGCGATTGTTGGTGACCAAAGCCTTCGAGTTCTCGACCGCAGCGTCAATGATGGTGCGGATCTCGACGACGTGCGTCTTGAGTTCAATTTTGCCACGACCGATCCGCGACACATCCATCAAGTCGTCGAGAATATGGACGATTTGCTCCACTTGCCGCTCCATCGTCGCCCGCAACTCTTCCACTTCACTGCTCAATTCCATCATCGTCATTAACTGCAGACCGTTCTTGATCGGTGAAAGCGGATTGCGCAATTCATGGGCAAGAGTGGCTAAGAACTCGTTCTTGCGACGCGACTCTTCCGAGAGTTCGGCGGCCAATCGACTCAGCTCGTCACTCGTCTGTTTCTGCTGCGTCATGTCTCGCATGACCTTGCTATAGCCGACCAGCCTTCCGGCACGATCGGTGATGGAGGAGGTGATTCCCGACGCCCAAAATTGTGTGTCGTCCTTTCGCTTCATCCAACGGTCGTCGCTGGCCGAGCCGTTCTTCGCCGCTTTCTCGAATTCTGCCTCGACGACGCCGGAAGCGTGAGCTTGGGGCGTGAAAATCAACGGACGCACGTCGCGTTGCAAGAACTCGTGTTCATCAAAACCCAGCACTTGCTTAACGCCACTATTCCAGGTCGTCGCTCTGCAATCGGTGTCCATCATGAAGATCGCGTAATCGAAAATCTGGTCAAGGAAAAATCGAATCCGCTCACCGAGCTCTCGGTTTTTCTCCTGCAGCTTATGCTGCCGGAAAATGGCCGAGATGATTCCGCCCACCAGCGCCAAACCGGCTAGCGTGAGCAGTAGTCCGGTCAACCAAGCGGTGCGGTAGGTTCGTTCCGTTTCAGCCATCTGCAACGCGTGCCGTGCTCGTGCGTTGTCACGCATCGAATCGGTCTGCTCGCGAATCTGATCCATCAACGCCTTGCCGACGTCCGTTTTGACAACCTCCGCAGCCTCCGTCGCGCCCTCTTCTCGACGCAACTTAATCGTCAACGCCATCTCGTTTCGTTTCGCCTCGATGTTCCCCTTCAGTGATCGAAGTAAATCGCCTTGCAATTGATTTGACGACGTTCGCTCGGTCAACTGCTCGAGCAGCCCGTCAAAACCTGCTTCCGCTAACTCGTACGGCTTCAAATAGCTTTCGTCACCCGTCACCAGGTAACCTCGCTCTCCCGCTTCCGCTTCTCGCAACGCCAGCCCCAGCGAATCGAGGGATTCTAGCACCCCATAAGAATCGCCGACTTTAGCAACGTCGGACCACATCCGCGACAGACTGCGCAACGTCACAAAGCCGCTGATCATGAGCAAAACAATGATCGCGGCAGCACTCACGGGTTCGGATAGCCGATTCAATTTGCGGATGGCGGGTCGTGGCAAATGAGGCGTTCCGTATGCAGCATGGTGTCGTCGAACTTATGTCAGGCCCATCAGTCTATCTTGAATTTCCCGTTGTACGAGGACACTTTTGCTCTCTCTAAGCGTGAGTCTCGACGCGGTGGCTTTTTCGCTGGCTTAGCGCCACGAGTGCGACGGCACCTAGGATTGATCCCACCCAGCCAGCGGCCTGGAGTATCGAGCCGCCAACGATGAGGTAGCCGACGAAGCCGCCGAGCAGTGACCCCGCGATTCCTCGCAACATCGTCTTGAACAAACCCATCGGTTGTGGACCGGGATACGCGGCACGAGCAATCGCACCGACAATCAAGCCGAAAAGCATCCACCCAATGATCCAGAACATCTCACTTCTCCGAAGCGTGTTAAAATTTCTTTCGTCAGTGGAATTAGAGCAAAAAGTGTTCCAATCGGTCGACATGCCACTAGCTCATTTCTCAAGCACCTAAGGGCATCGGAGATACGCGGTGCCGCAGTGAACTCGGCCACGTCATTCCACGATCTGAACCACGCTCACGCGCGGTCGCGATGGGTGGTCATAGGGAATTGCTCAGCATACCATCTCGTGCGATCGTTACCTCGTCGTCGGTTGCGATGACTCGACGCCGCATGGTGGTGTTCTGTTTCTCACGGTGAGTGGGTAGGAAGTAAGTTGGGTCAAGCGGCTTCCGCTCCGGCCCACCATTGACCAAAGCCGATGATGGGCCTGCGTCGAGAGCTCCTGAATCCACCTTACGAAGGAACCGCATCGCGATATCGAGCAGTCCTTCAGCGCCGTTCGTTGTATTCGCCTAGCTTGGTATCGTCGCCAAGATGTTCGGACAATACGAACTTGGGTCGTCGTTGGCTGTTGATGAACGCGGCGATATCGAGGGCCTCTTGCGTCGTCAGCGTTTCATCATCGAGTGGCATTGCCACTTTCAACCATGACGCCAGTTTGGGCACGCGACTCAAGCCTGCTCCATCGTTGTACGATTCGTCGCCCCACACCGGCGGGCCATCGTCGGTTCCCAATCCGTCTTCGCTGTGACATTGCGCGCATTGGTCCGCGTAGAGTGCTGCACCATGCTGGACGTTTGAAGTAAGTCCATCCAGTGGTAGCGCCGGCGTATGATTTTGACCGAGCGGTTCCTCAGCATTCATCTTCAACTTGCTACCGCGGGAAAGCCAAGTGATGTAGGTCGTGATCGCGACGGAGACACGACTGCCATTCGGTGGGCGAATTCCGTTCTGACTTCGCATGAAACAATTCAGCACTCGATCTTCGAGGGTGATGACTCGTTTTTCCCGCGGTGACCATGCTGGGTAAGCGGCGGCAGTACCGACAAAGCTAGCCGCGTTTTCGTGTCGTCCCGAATCCAAATGGCAAGACGTGCAATTCAGCGAGTTCCCAACATACGGCTTCGTGAGTGGATGCTCGGATGTCTGTCCGACAAGTTCCTCACCGAGTCTGACGACCTCACCGAGGTCGCCGGGCGGATAAGACTTCTGTTCCACCGTGCTTGCATCCTGGGCTCGGAGTCCGCTGGCAAGCATCGCGGCGAGGAAGATGAGTGGGAATCGAATCATGGCGTGTATTGTCTTTTCGTTTTTGTCGTAGAGGAACACGCCAAGAGATTCGGCGTCAAAATCGCCCTCCGCCCGAAAAGGTCGGTCGCAGTGAGCGGAGGGCTACGCTTGGAGTCCAGGTCCTCTCGCTGTCGAAACGACTCTGACCCATCGAATCTGATCCGCAAAACGTTGGAAACGTCAAGGTGTGAAATGATAATCGTATGGTTGCTCCCGTGCGACAAGCAACCGTTTGACCATTTTCACTTGTCGAGTGCTTCACGATGCGTGCACACACGTGCGACGATTCAATCGAGAGTATCAACCAATGCTTGGGTCCGACGGTTTCCGCGTTGGTGGAGCGAACTTCGACGTTTCAGCTTTGTCAAAACCAATCGCTGCGCTCGACGCGCGGCGTGGGCCACGGCGGGCATTACCCTATCATGCTTGGCAGTCGTCGTGACTCGACCCAGACCTGGCATCGTCAGATTGATGCGACAAACTTTGTCGATGCCACCGCGTGGCCCATTTTCGTCAGCGACGACGACCGACACCTGAGTGATGTTGGGAGCGAATCTCGCCAAGGTGGATCGCAGCGTTGCACCGATCGTACCCAGGGTATACGTGTTGAGGCGATCAATTGAAGAGGTGACAGAAACTTGCATCGAAGGTTCTCCAAAGGACGTGCGAATGAGAAGCGGAACTCGCCAATCGTTTCGATGACCGTGTTCGAATCGATTGACGACTTTCACTACGAGAATGCAACGCCCGTGCCACGTGGGTCAACCAAGCCGAATGTCGAGCGACTGAGCAATGAATCCGCGGCGTTTTTGCCTCCGACGCCGA
>JBBSJZ010000267.1:0-8062 GCA_038256795.1 Pirellulales bacterium
AGACGAGTTGAAGGTGTTGATCATCGATGGCCAGAACAATCACGCCGCTTGGCCCAAGACGACTGTGATGATGAAGCAATACCTCGAAGATTCCGGCCGCTTCACCGTCGATGTCGCCCGCACTCAATACACCTGGAAAGGCGGTGAGTTGCTCGAGCAATTCCCCCTCGCCGATGGCAAGACGTACGAAGATCTTGCGGAGCCCAAGACCGATCCGAATTTTAAACCGAAGTTTTCAAACTACGACGTCGTGCTCAGTAACTTTGGTTGGAAGGCCGCTCCGTGGCCGAAGGAGACACAAACCTCGCTGGCAGCCTTCGTGGCTGGCGGTGGTGGACTCGTGATCGTTCACGCCGCCAATAACTCGTTCGGCGATTGGCCCCAGTTCAACTCCATGATCGGGCTCGGCGGTTGGGACGGCCGCAATGAAAACTCCGGTCCGTACGTGTACTTGGATGAGAAGGGCGAGACGGTTCGCGACGAATCCAAGGGAGCCGGTGGTAGTCACGGACCGCAACACGAATACCAAATTGTGATTCGCGACCCCGATCACCCGATCACCCGAGGTTTGCCGCGAGCCTGGATGCACGCCAACGACGAGCTCTACCAAATGCTGCGTGGCCCAGCTAACCACATGTCGATCCTGGCGACCGCTTATGCCGATCCCAAGTACAAGGGAACCGATCGTCACGAGCCGATGATGATGACGATCGATTATCAACAAGGACGCGTGTACCACACGCCGATGGGTCACGACGACGGTTCAACTCGATGCGTCGGCTTCATCACCACCCTCGTCCGTGGCACCGAGTGGGCAGCCACCGGTGAAGTGACGCTCACCGACGTGCCCAACGATTTCCCGACGTCCATCGAGTCGAGCCAACGAGCGTTCTAAACCGCCAGCTTCATGAAACGGCAGTGCGGTTGCCGTTCCACCAGCTTTCTTCTCGTTCACGCTGTTGATCGCGAACCGCTTGCGAGGGTTCGTCGTGCTCCGACTCGACCCATTGTCGGCGCATCGCTTCCGCAGCGGCTTCGTCCGCGTCGATCGATCCGTCCGCAGGCTCTCGCTCGAACCATGCCCAGCCAATCGCGGGCGCGGGACGCGGCGCGGGCTCGTCAATGTACTCGATCTCCTCGTACGTCTCCTCGGGCTCGTCGTACTCCTCGATTTCCTCGATCACCCGCAACGGTTGAGGGCGTTTCTTGGACTTGGGCTTGGGCTTGGGCTGAGGACGCTCGACGTACACGATCTTGGTCTTCGGCTCGGGCGCTGGGGTCACGGCGACGACTTCTTGCTCCTCAGCTTCCTCGGCAACCGGTTCTTCGATCGTTTCCGTATCGATGACCTCTTCTTCGTCCTCAACCTCTTCCTCGTACTCGTCGTATTCTTCGACGTGTTGGTCTGGCTCGGGCGGAAGCAACACGTTGGCGCGGCCGGGGCGTCCTTGAGGCGGCATCAATCGGACTTCGGCTTCGATGTCGTGGAAGATGTCGACGATGTGTTGATGGCACGTGAACATCATCACCTGGTGTCCAAGCTCCGCGAATGTCTTCAGTGTCCGAGCCGCATAAATCGCTCGGTCGCGATCGAAGTTAACGAGCACGTCATCGAGAATGAGCGGCAGCATCACGCCGCGGCGGGCATAGGCCGCAGCGAGGGATAGTCGCAGCGCAATGAAGACGGCTTCACGTGTGCCCCGGCTCAATACTTCCAGCGGCAACGACTTACCTTCGGCACCGTCGATCTTGAGTTGGTTCGTGCCCAGCGGCGTCCAGATGCGCGTGTACTTGCCATCGGTCAATTGGCGCAAGAAAGATGACGCCTCACGCAGCGTCTCAGGTTGCCGCTCGCGTTCGAACGTATTGCAGACGTCTTCGAGCAGCACGCTGGCGACGGCGAGCGTTTGCCAGCGACGGGCCAGCGAAGCAATCTTACGCTCGACGCAGCCCAGTTCGAGCTGGACCGTCGAGAGTCGATTGTCATCGCTGAGTTGCTTCATTTCCTGAGACAGCTCGCCTTGATTGGTCCTGAGCGCCGCAACTCGCTGCTGCGTATCCGTCATCCGCGTGGTCAACGAATCCCATCGCTTGTCTAAATCACTGGCCTTGGCACCCTCGATTTCGCGGCTGACGTCTTCATAGGCGACTTGATTACCGATGATCGACCGCACTTGTTTCTCGAGATCCACGAATTCACGCCGCATCTCGGCCAAATTCGCCTTGGTATCGACCATCGTGTAGAACTGTTCGGGCGTCGCGACGCCACACTTGGCCCACAGCGCACGTCGTTGCTGTTCGCCGCGTTCGATGCTGCGGAAATACGACGATTGTTGACGCTTGAGTTGCAAATCTTGCTCCTTGAGCTCACGACGTCGTTTGATCCAGTGCTGTTGCCGTGACAGCTCTTCGTGCAAGTGATTGAGTTGCTCGAGTGGCCCGGTTCGCGGCTTGAATCGCGTCGCAATGTCGTCGTCCTTCTCGCGAGCACGACCGCGTTTGGGATCGTCTCTTCGCGAATCGTCTCTTCGCGCATTGTCTCGCCTGGAGTCTTCACGATCGTCGGCGTCTCGTGAAAGTTGCGCCTTGGCGGCGTCCTCATGCACTTCGAGGGCTTCCAGGTACAACGCTTCGATGCGTTTGGCGATCGCTTGCCGCTCGCGACGACGCTGCTCGCGTTCGGCGGTCAATTCGTCCAAGCGACGACGGCTGAGCTGCAGCGTTTCGTACCCGCCACTGAGTTTGCGAATGCTCGACGGAGACATCGAGTCGCTCAGACCCAATTCATCGAGCGTCGTGGACCAGAGGCGGCGCGCCGTTTTCAGGCCGCTAGCGGCCGACGTGGCTCGATCGCGTGCGGTCTTGTACGACTGCAGCGATGCCTGGTGGGCATGATAGGTCGGCAGTGACGATTCGAGTTCGACGAGCAATTGCTCCGTTTCACGGAGACGCAATTCCAGCGATTGGCTACTCGTCGGCAACGACGACTCGACGTCGTCTCGTTCCGCTTCGACTTCGCGGATTTGGCGACGCAGCGCGTCGATTTGCCGCTCGCAATCTTCGAGATCCAAGGACGAGCCACGGCGACCGTTTTCACGACCGAAGTAAAACAGCGTCATGCAGAGGATGCCGATAAAAATGCAGATCATGCCCCAATTGGGATCCGGATCCGCCGCGAACCAAGGCACTCCGAGGATATTGAACAACCCATAGAGCAGCGAAATTCCGCCGATCAAGAACGGCACGCCGAGCAGCATCGCGCGATCGATCGGCAGCGCCTCGGCCGTGGTTAGCTCGATCGTTTCCTTTTCGAGATCGCGATAATGCCGCTTCAACTTGTCGAGGTGCTCACCCAAATGCATGCGGTGCTTGAGCGCCGTGATGGTTTCGGTTTGCATGCGAATCGCTTGCTGCAAATTCGATGCGTTGGCGCGATGCAATGTCTCCCGCAGTTTTTCGCCGAGTTGATCGGACCGCGTCTTGTGCTCTTGGCTTTCGCTACGACCCTGCTTGAGCAGAAACAATTGCTCCTTGACTTGCTTCGCCGGTCCCGCGAGTGCGGAAAGCGTTTGCTTGGAAAGATCCGGCAAGGAGCTGGTGTCACCGCCACCGATGGCGAGCCGATCGGCCTCGTCCATGCCCAGCCGTTCGGCGTCGGTATCGAGTTGACGCTTTGCCTTTTCGACTTGTTCGTCCAAGCGAGCGATTTGCTCCTCGAGGGCTTCGATCCAAGTGCCCTGCTCGGACGCCGCTTCGATGCGGCCTTGAAGTTCGAACATCCGCTTGCTGACCGGTAACTGCTCAGCCTTGTCGCGCAGCTCGCGGCGGCGTTTCTTGATTTCCTCGAGCTTCTCTTTCTTCTCGCCGATCATCGCGTCGATCTGGACGAGTTGCCCCGGCGCCTCATCGGGCAGCACCGTTTCCTTCTCCGTTTGAGCGATCGAGCGCGCGAGCTCGGCGCGTTTTTGCCAGGTATCATACGCTGCCGTAGCAACTTCGACGGTGCGGCTTTCACGCTCCCAAGCGGTCATGCGCTCGGTGAGTTGCTCGATCTCCTGCAGTTGCACGCGGCGCTGGGTCGCGAGCTCACTCCAGCGACGACCACCGCGGGTGAGTTGATCGACTTCATCGCGCAGCTTCTCGCGTTTCACGATCAGTGTCGCGAGTTTCGACTTCTCGTTCTCTTCGTCGGCGATCGGACGACCGATCATGTCTTGACGGCCACTGCGCAGTGATCGCATCACGTCGACGAGCGAGACCCGATCGAGTCCGCTGGAGAGCTTGTAAAGTTCATCGGCGGCGCTCGTGTCGTCAAGCGTCGATAACTCCTGCAACTCGCGGATGCCGATCGCGAAGACGTTGGTGAAAATCGGTTCGTCGATCTGGCCGAGCAAACTGCTGAGGCGGTGCTGGCCCTGGGCCAATCCGTCTTGACCGCTCACCGTCAGTTGCCCGACGACGCCATTGTCGGTGAGCTGGCTGTGACGCCGGATTTCGTAGCCGCCACCGGGACCCGTGACGCGGATCGCGCCGCCGGGTGTACCGCCGTGAAGCGGTGGTAGGTAGCGTGTTCGGCGATCCGGCGTGAATCCGTAAAGCATCGCGCGAAGGAATTGCATCAGTGTCGTTTTGCCAGCCTCGTTGGGCCCGTAGAACAGCGTCATGCCGTCCTGCATCGAGTCCACGCTGAGTCCGGTCCAAACGCCAAAACCGTCGATTTGAATGTCTTTGACTTTCATGATCCCTGCACCAATTGAGGCTTACCGCCGCGGAGCAATTCGACACCTAGGAGCGTCGCTTGGTCGAGCACTTCGACGCGATGACTCGGCGTGACCTCAGCCAGCAAGCTCGCTGTCGTCCCCGGCAATCCCGCATGCTCTTCCGTGAATGGCAATAGATTCAAATCACGACCGTCCGACTTGCGAAACTTCTCCGCCGCTCGCAAAAAGTCCCCCAGAATCGTGTCTTCGTCGTTCCAGGTTTTCGGATAGTGTCGTGGCGGACGAATGACGAGGTTCGCCGTCCAAGCCGACGGTGCCCCGTGACCATACTCGCGGCGTAACCACGTCAATAATTCGTCAGCGTCACCGACGCTATGGATCGTGTCACCGCCTCCGATCGAAATGTCCCAGCCGATGATCAGGTGTCGCCCACCATGCTCATGCTGCAATCGCACGATGCGTTCACCGAGCAAATTGCGGATGTTGCCGACGGCCGCGATTTCCGCCGCATCGATTTCGACGCTGCAGTAACGGAACGTGTCACACTCGACTGAGTGCATCCGCGTCGTCGCGTCCGCATCGACATCGACGAGCGTGTAACCATGGGCACCGGACTCGGCGAGTGAACGGCCCTGGGGCGAACCGCAATAAACGGCTCCCGCGGATGCACCCCCATCGAGCGTGCGGCGGTTGTGCTCGCCACCGAGTGCCCAATAATCGAAGCGTGCTTCGGCTAGCGCGGCGGGCTCGGCGGTCCCGTAGCCCAGTGCCACCGTGAACTCGTCACTGGGGTCAATGCGGTAGCTGGGCACATGCAGTGCACTGCGTCCTTCACTGCTGCGACCGACGACTTGGCAAATCGTCCGTCCCGCCCGCTCGACCGCGACCGTGGTCACCGTCTTCTTCGGAAACAACGTCACGTTCGGTGGCAAGGGTGCGGCTTCAGGCCACTTTTGAGGATCGTCGACGGCCCCAGCCGCCCAGAAAACCGGGATTTTTTTGGTGTGCAGTTTTTCGAAATTGTCGAGCAACATCGACATCCCGTGAGGTCCCGCCGCCAATGGGCTGAGCAGGTCGCCGCAAAGGCAAACGAAGTCAACATTTCCCGTGATCGCAGCATCGAAAACCGCTTGAGACGCTTTCCATGGCGCGTTCGCCATCGCCTCCCGAAGCTGGCTCGGTAGCGAGTCCAAATCACCGAGCGGTTGCTCGAGATGAAAATCGCTAGCATGGATAAAGCGGAATGATTCGCCCGGCATGGGTTCCCTCCGGTAGCGGCGACACGACGATCAAGAGCGTCAAACGTTTCACGCCCACACGCTGTCCGACTCGGCGATTTAGCGGTGATTTCAACACGTCGTGCGCTGAAAGTCCCCGCCGCGGGGTCGCCCCATCGGCAGCGTAGGCCTGGGAGTTTAACTAAAATTGCAAATCCAGGCCAAGTCGGATTTTTGGGCACTCTCGAAACATGAGTTTCCTGGGCAAATATCGACAAGCATCGCGCCGCAGTCGGCATTGTGCCACCAAACTTTGCTAGCAAATCACGTTGTAAAACGTATTTTGCGACGAGAGATGAATGAGCGAGCGGTGAAGTTTTTTATGCCAAGGAAATTGGGGCCGGTGGCTAGCGCTGGACTGTCACAAGGTTCCTCTTGACCCGGGTTTGGCAGGTTGCAATTTTCCTCCGATATTTACCGCGTAGCGGTTCAAGCCATTAGCCGTTGCTCGCGCAGCGCACCCCCGGAAACAGATTCAAAATATCATCGTTTTTGACCCCGCAGGGGTCGCAGACTCTCTCGGGATGAAAACTGCGCAAGCCATCTTCCCCACAAGCCCAACCCTTTTAACACCCCAGGCTATTAGTCTGGGACACTTTAGTTTTAGGGTGAGCGGTTTTGGCGCTAGCCACCGGCCTCAGGCAACAACCGGGGCTATCGCCCAAACGGCTAACATAGCCAACCCGAATTTCTAGCTGTGACAGACCACTAGCGCCAAAGCCGCTCACAAGAGCGGGCCCCCTTATTTCGACGCAGTCGGGAGTGCTTCGACGTTGACCAGTCAAAAACGCATGGCGCGGTGAAGACGAGGGCGTGAATGACTCTCAACGACTGGTGACCTTCGCCATCGCTGACTTGGCGACGCTGACGCACTCGCGAATGTCGGCGAGCGGGTTTTCGGGGTGCTCTTCGTACTCCAGCGAAATGGCACCGTTGGCGGGGAAGTTCACCGACTCGAGCGCCAAGAATACGCCTTCGACATCAAGATGTCCCTTGCCCAGAATCACACCTGTGGTTTTGTCCTGCATCTCGGCAAAGTCCTTCAAGTGGATGCCGTAGAGCCGTCCCTTGAGCAGCCGAATGACTTCCACGGCCCCCTGGCCTGAGCGGATGAAGTGCCCCAGATCCGCACAAGCTCCGATCCGTTCATCGTGACCCTCGATCGCTCGCAGCACATCGACGACTCGGTTGTAGCGGTGCGACGGTCCATGATTGTGAATCGCCACGCGGATATCGAACTCCTTGACGAGTTCGTCCAAGTTGTCAAACGCGTCGGGATCCGGGTCCGCCGTGATTGTTGGGATGCCGACGGCCTTGGCGAACTCAAAGATCTTGCGATTCGCGGCGGCGTCGGAACTCAAGTGATTGACGCCGTGAGCGGAAATGGTCAGTCCTAGATCAGCGACCTTTTTCTTCATTGCCGCGATCGCTTCCTTGGGCGCATCCGTTGGAAACATGCCGCTGTAAAACTCGACTTGGGAAAAACCGAGATCGGCCGCGTGCTGCAGGGCGGCGTCGACGTCGTAGCCGCGAAGCGAATAGAGCTGAATCCCAAGCTGCATCGGCTTGGCGGCTGCCGCCCAAGCTGAGCGAGCGAATGCTGCGGATCCGATCATGGCCGAAGCCGCCGTCATCCAAGTTCTTCGCGACAGGGTCGTTGGTGAATTCGCAATACGTGAAGTCGCTCGCATCAATGTCTCAGTGTTGAACGTGGAGGGATTCGGACTCGCTCAGAACGAAATCGCGCCTGGCGAAGACCGCCATTGTAATGAATGCGAAGTGCGAAAACCACATTCGAGTCGCCTGAGGAAAAGGTGTCAGGACTCTTTTCTTTGAGGTTGGAAGCGGCTAGACTGCACCAATGCCCCGCCCGAAACGTGCCGATGAGAAGAACGCTATTTACCATGCCTTGAACCGAGGCAATGGTCGCTCGGCTGAGGAAAAGGTGTCAGGACTCTTTTCTTTGAGGTTGGAAGCTGCTAGACTGCACCAATGCCCCGCCCGAAACGTGCCGATGAGAAGAACGCTATTTACCATGCCTTGAACCGAGGCAATGGTCGCTCG
>JBBSJZ010000268.1:0-8024 GCA_038256795.1 Pirellulales bacterium
TCGGAACGTGATCAAGCCCTCGATGATCCGCATTCGCTTCCACGCCGGGATATTCGCGTCACGCTTGCTTTGCAAAAACTGGATCACCTGATCCGCTGAGAAGTCGCATCTTGACACACCAGGGTGTCCGTGGAAGGAAGAAAACTGCTTGAACCAAATCCAAGCCCACTTCATTTCCTGCTCTTGGCGAGCCTCTTTGACAAACAAGGCCATCGCTAGGTCCCTCGTTCGTGAGTGAGCAGCACGCTACGGAATCCCAACGCATTCCAGCCGCCCGACAACAAACCAGCGGGCCAATCCTCACCCGCCAACCAATGCGATCAAACGTGCACTACGTGTCAAGTGTTTATCGTAGGATTCAGCCAGATTCCCTTGCTAGCATGTTCAGCATGTTCGGAATTCGCTTGCGATCGCCATCGGGATACACGACAATTGCGACGCCCCAGGGGGGAACCAGCGGCGATAACAACCCCGGCGGTTCAGTGGTAACAAGTCCCACTGACGGACTTGTTATCTCCGCCGAACCGTCGATAACACCCTCAAAATACTTGTTATCACCTGTCCTACCGGTGAGAAACAAGTTATTGCAAACAAGTAGTGACGCTGTGACCATCGAGTGTTGTCAGCGATCGATGTGCGAGTGCTGAATGTTGTCGTCACGACGTCGATGGCAACAACGGTTTGAATGTTAAGACGTGGGCTTGATGTGCTCGGTCGAGTTGGTTTGATCCCGAGACTTTGCGAAGGCGACGCTGAGCTACGGTTCGCGATGCCACGAGAAATCAATAAGCGGGATGCTCGACGCCGGACGGTTACGAAGGAGCTGCTCGGCAACGGTCTGCGATGCCACAACGATCGCAACTCATCCGTCAACGTCGGCAACTCCAGCGATGCCAACTCAGCGGTGTGACTCTGCAACGTTGCAAACCCAATCGCTGTGACGTTAAACTGTGTCCTGCCCGGCGCGTGTCGGTGTCACTCGAAGGAATCAGCACGCCAATCAAGACGTGCAGTAACAAACGAATGCAACGGATCGGCGGGAACTGTTGCTCACAGGCCGAAACTTTACTCGTCGCCGACCGCTGATTCGGGACGTTACCCGACTGACTTCAACCGACTTTGACTATCTTGATGCCAACCGATCTCTCAGCCGCCGAGCACGAAGCAGCGTTCGTCGACGCATTTGTGATTCGCGAGCGGCGAGAACGGTTCCGGTCACAACTTGCATCCAAGAAGAAACGCATCAAACTTCTCGACCGTCTGAATCACAGGCTTCTTGACGACATCGATCCACGTTTCGTCTTCTCGTCACCTTCACACACTTTGCCGCCTCCAACCACGCAATGTTACATTCTCGCGTCCGAGGCCAAACTCGACTCGACGTTCGTTGCAGTATCTGACGTCGATACAATACTTGCGGATGCCTTCTTCGGTTTGCTCGTATCCTACATTCCGGGTAAAGTGGTCGCATACAAGGATGAGGCTCCCGCTAGCGTTGTCTGGTTCTACCGCGAGTAGCTGCCGTTGCCAGACCGGCGGGTACCCGACTGAAGCATCTTGACGAAACTTCGCTTGCTCGAAATTCCAAATGGACACTCAACCCGACTACTCCGGAATGACCGTAAATGAACGCCTATTTGCTGCCAACCAACTTGACGCCTTTGATGCTGCGGTCAAGGTTCGCGACATCGACTCAATGATTTCGATTCTGCGATCTGTCTCGTTGTCATCCAGACAAGCGATGGAAACGTCGAGTTCGGTACTCCAGGACCCGACAAAGTACGGATACTGACCCCATTGACTTGGGGTAGAGCAAAGATTCGGCATTGCTCAGTGACCCGCGATACTAATCTGAATTCACAACAGCGGGTAACCATCGCGTGAAGCGGAGAACGCGAGCTGAGCGATATGGCCGTTAGAAACTATCCGGTACTGTCCTACCAGTGTGTTGCTGGAAAATTATTCTAGCGTCCTGTCCTTGAATTTAGTCAGCAACCAATCAAGCGCAGCTCGTTGATCTGAGATGGTTGCTCGCCGTAGCTGAGCAAGCAAGTGAATCCTGTCAGGCTTAGGCAATCCTGTATTCTGCAACCCCTGATTGCAACACTCACATACCGCCCGCAAGTTGTTCGGAGAATCATCGCCTCCCTTTGACTTGTCAATGATGTGTCCCATCGTAAGGCGAACAGTTCGCGTTCCTCCAAGCGGATCAGGATCACCAGCGGCTGAACCACACATTTGGCAGGTGTATCCATTCCGTTCAAGAACCCACGCTCGTGTTTCTTTGGATACTTCGCGTTTAAATCCAGGAATCCTTTTGGTCGTTTCCATTAGATACTGATCTGGTTTGAGATCAGATCGATCCCGATGCGTCAGGATTTGGTAACCGTCTTCATTGCGCAGCTCTCGCACTCGTCTTGCCCATTCCGAAGCACCGCCACTTGCGGCTTGAATGCACCTCGACTCAAGCACAACGCCAATGTTGGATAGGAAATACTCAAGGATCAACTTCTTTGATCCTTTTTTGCGAGGCTTTTTCTCTGGCATTCTTCGCTCTCTTCTTGCTTTTGTCGGCGTACTCTGGATTAAGCTCAACCATGATGGATTGGCGATTTTCCTCTATTGCCGCAATGCCTGTGGTTCCAGATCCTCCAAACGGATCAAGAATCGTATCGCCTTCCTGAGAGCCAAGCAGGATACATTGCCTCGCAAGATCGCGTGGGAAAGCGGCCGGGTGTCCGTTTGTACTAGGGTCAGGGCCGAGAATCCAGTAGTTTCGAAGGTTGGCACCCGATTGTTCCCGAACAGCGTTGTTGTCGTAGTAGTAACTTGGCGATCGGGAAAACAGAAAAACATCCTCAGTTGCTCGCGTTGGTCGGTTTTTGACGCTCTCGGGCATCGCAGTTTTCTTGATCCACGTGACATGGGATCGAAGAATCCAGCCATCCTGCTGGAGAGCAAATGCAACTCGCCAAGGGAGGCCGATTAAATCTCTGTCTTTGAGTCCCCAACAGTCTGGAACTTTGCAATTACGCTTCTGAATTAGCTTTTTCGTGTTACCGACAACGGCATTCGGTCCGCAGTTACCGGTTCCACCATTTCTTGCATATCCGTCCCCTACGTTAAGCCAAAGGGTTCCTGTTTTCTTGAGCACGCGGCGAACCTTAGAAAACACCCGCACTAAGTTGTCGACGTACAGCTCCGGCGATGGTTCAGCGCCGATTTGGGACGGGTGTTCGTAGTCACGAAGTCCCCAATATGGAGGCGACGTGACACAGCACTGAACGGATTCTGGAGCTAGTTTTGGCAGAATGGCTAGGCAGTCACCCCTCAGAACCCGTACCTCGGGACGCTCGCTGCTTGCGGTCGGTGTTGTCACTGAATCGGTTTCCTTTTTTTCATTTTTCCTAGCTCGGTGACAAGTGTGTCAAGGAGGATAGATGCTCTCAGGTTTTTTTGTAGTGGGCGCTACGCAGCAGCACGTTCAAGAAGCGTTTGTAAGCTCCATGCTTGACCAGTTAGCCCGCTCGCCATCGCTGGCGTCATTTTGATAGTCTCGTGCTTTCGGCAGAAGTTGTACCAGGCAAAGAAAATCGCCTGCATCGCAATGTGGTGGTCCAGGCTTTTGCTGTGAGCGTTGGTGAGGCGAGTGAACCGACGAAGCTGCATCCGTACCGTCAAATTCGCTCGCTCGACGTGGCTCGTACAAATTCGGTTAGTGTCAGGGTTGCCGAACTGAGGAACCTTTTCTGACCGTATTATCGTGGCTGGGCTGTACCGAGTTTCTGACTGGCTTGCCGCGTATTGCTTGATCAGTTGGCCGAAATCGATGTTCGAGCCAAGTGCAAACGGAACACCGTACTGGTAGGCGTTGAAGCCGTCGGTAGTCACTTGGTATCGCTGAGTGTCGTCAACGGCGCGACGGACTTTTTTCAGGAAGCGATCCGTAGCCACCGCGTTACGATTGCCGACGTGGTGGGCCAGGATGAGCTTAGTGTCTCGCTCGATCGCGATGTAGGTCCAGCTGTCGCCACGCTCGTCGTTGTAGCCTTTCTTCTCCGCCGTCTTGGCCTTGCACCCCACAAACGACCACAGCTCGTCAATTTGAACGTCATTGACTGGGACGTTGACAACAGTGGCGTGTTGAAAACGCTCGCAGTTGGCACCAACCACCAGAATCAAATCGTCGATGGTATCGCGATGGAGGTTGGTAATTCGTGCCGCAGCTCGAATCGACATCCCTTCGAGCAGCAATTTGATCGCCAACTCTGCGCGGTCCTGGTCGATCCTCATGTCTCCGATCGGCTTTACCCGCTCTTCGATGAACGTTTGACCGCATTCTTTGCAGCGAAACCGTTGGTTTCCTTTGCGGTCCGTTCCGTGTTTCTTGGTGTGCGCGTGCGAGCATGGTCCTACAGCAATCATGAATCAGCCTTTTGACTACGGCTGATTTGCTGCTAGAATCAAGTTACCACACGGGATTCTGGCGTCAGCCTGAGTTTCGTAGCTCGATCCGGTTACAGCCGGGTCGAGCACTTTTAATTGAAAAAGACGGAAGGCCGGGGAATCGAACCCAACCCTGGCAGGCTCGGAGGTTTATAAGACCTCCTGCGGGACCACCCACTACGACCTTCCGACTTATCTGAAAATGGCCACCTCGCTCGGGTGTGGTTTTCGGCTACCAACTGAAAACCGCTCCGGCTTGGCTTTCGCCCTTCAACGCCCAGTGTTACGGCGACCACATCACACTGGGCTTGGACTTCTTCTCATTAAGCATCTCCTTGGGTTAGGCCTATCTTAGCAACGCCATAGATCGCAGCAATAGGCAAAAGTAAAAAACATCAGCCTATTGCGAAATTAATTTGGCGGTGTACTATTTTGGCTCCACCCTTCACAAAGTGAGATACGAAATGAACGAAGAGCCTAAAGCCGCAAAGAAGCGAGAGCGAAGCCCGAATCACCCGATGATCGGACTGGAACCGGCAATCGGGTATGCGAAATCAATGTTCGACAAATACGGCAAGAGCCCCGTCCCTATTGGCATTGCGCAGAAACTTTGGGGCTACACCGAATATGGAAGTGCGGGAAATCAGTGTGTTGCAGCTTTGACTGCTTACGGTCTGATTGACACGACAGGCAGCGGAAATGAGCGGAAGTTAACACTCTCAAAAGGTGGCGAGCACATCGTTCGTAACGGCCCAGAACGCGCCGCTTACGTTCGAGAAGCTGCATTGAGTCCCGCAGTGCACAAAGAGGTTTTCGAACATTTCACTAGCCTTGGACTGCCAATTCCGCCGGATGACCTGCTTCAGAGGCATCTTCAATGGGAACGCCAGGAGGGGAAGCGATTTACTGACGATGCCGTTGGCCCTTTTATCTCGCGATTCCGCGAAACACTGGAGTACGCTAACATCAACACAATAGGGGGCGACCTGCCTGTTGATCTAGAATCAGGCGATTTACCCGAACTGGACAGTGCCAAGAATGGTGTTGTCCCCGAAGCCAGTCCGAAGGACTTGCAGGTTGGGTCGATTGTTCAATGGACCTCTGCTGGTGTCGACCAATTCAATCCGCCACGAAAGATTTTGGCTTTCAGTGAGGATCGAGAGTGGGCATTTGTGGAGGGCAGCCAAATGGGTATCCCAGTGTCACAACTGACCGTTACAGAGCTTTCTACGGAAACGGCGGCAAAAAAAACAATTACTCCCCCTGCAAATCCACATTACCGGACGCCGAAAAAGGAGGATGATGCTGCTGCTGAAGTCCCTGGTATGGTTCGTGAGGAAACCTATTTAGATGAGGGACCTGTGCGTCTTTCGTGGCCAGAGGACTTGAGCGCTGATAGCGTTGATGATTTCGAATACTGGGTCAAGGGATTGATCCGAAAAGCAAAGCGACGCGCTGGAGTTGCAAGCGGCTCTAGTGAGTAGCTAGCTGATAATCCAGCCGCAGTCCTGATTCGTGAATCGTTTATCGGTGCTGATTGCTCGTTCCAGATTGGCTACAGATTCTGCTGGGATGCACTCTAATTCATACCCGGACTCGGTCATTGCCACCATGATCTCCACCGATTTCATCGGCTTTCCCGACACACGCAACACTTCCTCGGCCCAGTCAGCCAACGATCGAATCGGTTCGCCGTCGAAGTCCGGCAAGCAGTACTGAACCTTCTTGTCATGCTGGGGATTGGTCAGCTTCTTGATCGTGCCCTCGACTACAAGCCGATGCATCGTCGCCCTGATCGTCGGCATGTTGAACTGTCGCTCGGGATCGGCAGCGCGGAGCAATCCAGCCACGTCGTCAACAGTGACGTAGCGATCGCCAGGCATGACGGCGGCGATAAGATCGACCAGCGAGGCGTCCGCCTTGCTCTTGGGCCTGACCGCGACCGGCTGGCCGATCATCCGCTGTTCCATCTCGGCGATGTCTGCGATGGTCTGTCCGTACTCCGCTCGGATTTCAGCCAGCTTTTTATCGCGGGCTTCTGCGGCGAGCGCTCGCAGTTCTTCAAATAGTTTTTTGCTCATACCGAACAAGAAACTAGAATGCTAGACTGGGTTCAAGTGGGGCTCAGCGGAGCAACACACTGGTAGGACAGTACCAACTATCCCGCGCGTTCCCGGTTACGCGTGACGTTATCCGACTGGGCGTTCACGTTTCAGCGTCGATCAATGCGTGCATGTTTTGCCCGCCACCAAGAACTCGAACAACCTCCATTGCGGTTGCGCTCGGCCGATAGAACACGACATACCGACGAAAATTGTTCACTAGCTTGGCCCTGATTCCGATGAGCTTTGGATTCACGGTCTCGAACGCGCCACCAAGCTCCGGGTGCTCGCACAACACGGCGACCGTTTCCCTAACGCTATCCAAAAACCTATCGCCGGCACTTCCGGCATTTGCTGCGTGACCCTCGATGTCTTCCCATGCCTTGGGACGCCACTCGGGTATGCGTATGCCGCTCACTCAGCTGACGACCTTGCTGGCGACACGAAGTTTCATTTGCCGCCAGTCTTCGTCTGTTTTCGTTGCCGCTGGGCCGCTATCTAATCCCTCAAGAAGCTCAACCTCAAGCCTAATTTGGCGTTCCCTCGCTTCTGCAACCAGCGATGAAATGAACTCACCGACGGACGCAAATCCTCGGTTTTTGGCATGGGACTCTGCAAAATCGCGGACATTATCGGGCAATTGCACTGGTATTGTCGTCATCGCCTTACCTCGAACGGTGTTTGATGTCTTCCCTCATTGTACACTGGGCCTTTACTGTGGCAATCTACCTGCGATTGCCTTCCCATGCTCAACCTAATCGATTCCACTACGGTCAGATAACCAATAACGATTTGACTTCGCGTACTGCGCAGGTTGAGCCCAGAATTTCTTTATAATGTTTGCGTTCGGTAAACCTTTGAGGCTTAGGTGATAGCCGAAGCTCAAGTCGTCTGTTCAAGAAGCCCGGAACTTTTTCGGATTTCTTGGCCATGGATTTCTCTTCCGTTGGCACGCCAGTTCACAAGCACTTGGTGGGTGCCGGGTGACAACTCTTCTGGTGATGACTTGCCAACACTTGCGGTGGAAGCTGCAGTTCGTGATCCAGTGTCGCAGGGATGGGGGCGTGCTTGCGCATTTTGGCGGTCGGTTTTACGGTCGATGCGTGACTTCATCCTTCGCCTCCCGAGGACGTTCGAGTTTTGTCGGTTCGCTGCGTCGTTGACCGTCATTGCCAGGCTATCCGCTGTCGAAGTATGCGAGTGAATGATCGGGCAAGATCCCACGAGCTTGCAGTGACTCATAAGTCACCTCCACGACGCGCATCTCGCATCCGCATGCCGCGCATCGAAGCGGCCGACGTGAGCGGCTTTTCTTGCGGCGCGTAGTGCCCACGTCGTAGACAGAGAGATAGTGAGAATGAAAGGTATCGACTGGCCGTCGAGCCCTGAACGAGATTGAGCTCCGAAAGCATTGTTATTGTTGGATACTGCCCAAGGCCTGTGCATGCACGGAAGGCAACACCCGCAATCGCTTCA
>JBBSJZ010000269.1:0-8024 GCA_038256795.1 Pirellulales bacterium
CCTTCCTGTCCTCGCAGGCCGAACGGCTGTCCCCAGGCAATGCCTTCAACCCGTACCTGGCGGTCGACAGCATCCTTACGCGACATGACAGTCCGCGAACCGTCCTTGAGCGAGGGACCGTTTACGTAAGACCCCAAAGACTGCGATGCCTCTTGGATATCCGACTCCGCAGTGGGAAAGCATACCTCGGAGTCGAAACGCTCCGGTGGCTGCGCAAACAGGATGGTGGAGAGGGCAAAACCACCAAATGTAAAGAATAGCAATAATAATCGTTTCACGGAGCAACCTCACTTGAAAGGAACGCGTCTTTTGCCGCAGAACGTTTAAAATGACCGATGTTGCGAGGGATTGACCCACCATGGGCAAATGACCTTACTCACAACTTCGGTCCATTTTTTTGTTCGTCGGTCTTTTTATGGGCTGCGGCTCTACGTTACCGAAGCGACCGACGAATGAGCGGTAAGTGTAGCGTCCAACGAAGGTCAGGGCAACTTTTTGCGGTACTGGTCGATTGTTGATGTTTTTTCTGCGCATCGTTTTGTAGTCACGATGATCGTTGCGAGTTGATTGCAGTTGCGAATCGTTTTCAGATCCAATGTAGTGACTACCGAAGCATTGGACGTTTGCGTTTGATCAGTTCACGCGAATGAATGTCAGTCATGTCGAGCATTGGAATCCCAAGCGCAAGGTCGCAGCATTGGTTGATCGACGAACTAGTAATTCTCAGGCGCGCGCTTAGGAATTCTCAGGCGCCTGCGCCGGGAAACAAAGCTTCATTGTAGACCATTGAGCTGATCGAATGGGCTGTGAGACCCGTTAATTTGTGCCTCATCCTCCAAGATGTACAGTTGCGTCATTTCGAGGGAATTATGCCCTGAAATGGCCTGTAGGCGTTTTAAGGGCATGCCTGACAGATGTAGATGGGTTGCTGCGGCCCGACGAATATCGTGTGGCGTTATCCTCCGGCGGATATCAGATCGCAGTACAGCGTCTCGAAATATCCGGCGCTGGTGGTCGTCATCGGAGTGGTAGCGTTTTAAGCGGCCATCTGCCGGGTCCCGGCTGAGCGATGCGCTGGGAAATAACCACATCCATCGAAAATCCCGAGGAGCGGAAGGACATTTGCGAGCATACGAGTGGGGCACTGGGACACCGTTGAAGTTTTCTAGCGAGTCAGCGTGGTGAAATCCCTCGGCAGTCTCTACCTGGCGTCTCACTTTGTCATGAATCGATTTTGGGAACGGCACGATTCTGAAATGGTCGTGCTTTGTGCTAGCAATCTCAATTTGCTCGTCTGCGAAATTCAGGTCTTTTATTCGCAGGTTGAGGGTGTCCGAGAGGCGTCGTACGCTTGCGTACATCAACTGCTGTACGAGTCGGTCTGCCGGGCGGAAGGCATTGAATAGACGGATAAGGTCCGGTTTGGCAACGACGCGACGTCGACATCTATTGGGTTCTTTGGCACGAAGTGGGTTTTCTTCCGGTTCTGTGAGCGGCTTTCCCAGCACCCTGGAAAACAGAAACTTGATTGCGGAAACCGCTTGGTTCTGAGTTTTGGGAGAGAGGTGGATATCCTTGGCAAAGTACCTGCGCCAAGCGTACACGTCTTCGATGCTCGTGGCCGCAGGGTGGAGCCAGCCGCCGTGTCGCTCACTGGTAAATTTTATGAATCCAACAACGTGTCGCCAGTAACACGTGATAGATGATCTTTTGTTTCCAGCAGCGAGCATTGCTGCCGTGAATTGGTCTTCAAGCCTCACCGCCTAGCTCCCCATTGCAACAGTTGTCACATTAACTATAGCGCTAGCCCAGACACCTTTGGTCGGAGAGGCTGGGCACTATGAAACGGCGACAAATTGAATGGCATTTACCGTCTTAGACGGATTCGGTTGGACTGGACCAGCGCGCTCAGGAGGGCGTGACCTGAGTGAGCAGTACTTTGAAGGTCATTGAAGTTGCTGGGGAATGATATGCGGGGATTGCTTTTGGGCGAGTGCTTGTCAATCATTTTCACGGTTACCATGGATCGCTGGTACGCAGGACGCTAGCGAATGGCTTGTCAGATTGCAGTTGCTCGGAGCTTCATCATGCAAGCCTTACTCAATCGTTTGAGTCACGTTTCACCGATTCCTGTCATGGTGCGTGCCACGCTCGAAAGCGTTCTCTCGCCAGAAGCTGTCAATCGCATCTTTGTGGAACACGCGGTCTCGCAGTCGCAACGTGTGTTGCTCTTTTCCAACGTCGTTGAACTCATGGTGTTGGTTGTTTGCCGGCTAAAACCCTCGGTTTTCGCAGCCTTCACGCATCTGAAAGAATCGCTGGGAGTGTCGGCGAAGTCTCTCTACAACAAACTCAGCCTGGTCGAACCCCAGGTTTCACGAATGCTGGTCGTGGAAACAGCTCAACAACTCAGCCACGTCATCAATGAATTACAGGTCTTCGAAACGTCGCCCATTCCCGGTTACGAAGTCCGGATTCTCGATGGCAACCACCATCCGGCGAGCCACCATCGTTTGAAAGTGTTACGCGACGTGGCAGCAGGACCGTTACCAGGACAAACACTCGTGGTTTATGATCCCATTCGTCGTTTGGTGGTCGATTGTGTCCCCTGTGAAGATGGACACACTCAGGAGCGTGCCATCGTCACTGAGCTACTTGACCCAGTCGCGCCAGGGATCGTGTGGATCGCCGATCGCAATTTTTGCACTTGCACCATGCTGTTTGAACTGGCGTTGCATGATGCTTTCTTTGTGATCCGGCACCATGCTCAATTGAATGTTCATCGGCAAGGCCCCGTCATCGATTGTGGGACCTGTGAAACGGGACATATCAATGAGCAACAAGTTGTCATCACGGATTCTAGCGGTGAGCAACTCACGTGTCGTCTGATCACGATCGAGCTAACGAATCCGACTCGAGACGGAGTTCGTCAGATTCAGATTTTGAGCAACCTACCACCGTCGGTCGGGGCACCCATCATCGCAGAGAGCTACCGCGACCGTTGGCAAGTCGAGAACGTGAATCTAGAACTAGTAAAGCACTTTGCGAGCGAACAAAAGGCATTAGGCTATCCGCCAGCGACGTTGTTTGCGTTTTGCATTTCGCTCGTCGCCTACAATGTGCTGTCAGTGATCCAGGCATCTCTTCGATCGGCCCATGGGGAAGCGGCATCGCCAGAGAATCTGTCGTCCTATTACGTGGCACATAGTTTGGCCAGTGGCTGGGAAGCGACCATGTTGATTGACGATACATTCTGGGTAAAGAATTACAGTGGGCTAAACGCAGCGGAGTTAGCCGTTGAACTGAAGGTGATTGCCCAGCATTTGGACATCAGCAAATACCGCAAGCATAAACGAGGGCCAAAGAAACCGCCGACGCCACGTACACGTTTCCGTAACACACCTCACGTTTCAACCAAGCGACTTCTCGACGAAGCCAAACAAACAACAAAATCATGACCTTCAAAGCACTGCCTGAGTGAGTAATGGGTTGAACCATGCGCAAACCAATCGCGTGCCCCGCACCTCCAAGCTGATGGCGCTCGCCATTCGCTTCGATGAAATGCTCCGCACTGGCGAAGCGTCCGACATGATCGAACTCGCCCGGCGTTGACACGTGACCCAGCCACGGATGAGCCAAATCATGGCGCTCAACCAGCTCGCTCCGGACATCCAGGAGGCCCTACTCAATCTTCCGGCCACGAAGGGCAAGCCCGAGATCCACGAGAAGCGGCTGCGACTGATCGCTGCCATGCTGAACTGGGAAAACCTGCGGGCGGCGTGGAGGCGGATTTCTGACGAAACCGGGCTCTGTTTGGATGGCTCGGCGGAGTCTGACGAAGAGAATTGAAAAACTTTTTATGCTGAATTTTACGGGCGAAATATCGCATTTCTGAAAAAACTCGGAATGCTCGTGACCTAACGTGTCACAGGGACGCAGTTCAATACTCCCACTACATTAACTAAAGCTAGCAAATTGGAGACGCTGGTCTTAACGAGTCCCAAGGATGCGTTTCAACATGAGTGGAAGAGTGATCGCCTATGCCTACTTACAACCCCAAGCAACTCGGTGAACCTGAGGTCATCCGAGAAATCAATCCGACTGTTCTTTTCGCTTTCCTGCAGCCGTTCGAAGTTTACCTTCGATCGCGTGGACTCGAAGTTAAAGAGCCAAGTCGCTTCGACAACGCCGCCAGCGAGAAGTTGGTGGAGATACTAACGAACCCGTCGATGAAGACGCCGCAGGCACTGCTCAACGCGGTCTTTTACGTGGAAGAGATGTCGACGCCCTTTGCCGCTGACTCGCTGCTGAACCTTGCACAGCGAGCTGGCATGCCATTCGATGAAGATGGAAAGCACTCACCCGCCGACATCGTCATGCAGGTGTGGCTGTTTGATTCGAAGATGGTCGAAGCCCAGCATGCCTGGCAGACCTGGAAAACGCCCAGGCGCATGGAGTGCTTTCAGCCTGTTCAGCTTATGGGGATGGCACCGATCACGATCACGGAAGATCGATTGAAGATAGCGATCAAGGATGCCGGCGACTGGTTTGCCAAGCACAACCGCGGCCGCAAGCTGTTCATGACTCCTCGGGTCTTGGATAACGAAATCCAGATCAGCGTTCGGCGCGGCGATCCGTTCAGCCGCAAATCGACGATCGATGATGATGGCATCGATACGATCACGTTTCGCGAGGCCCGCAAAGACTCCATGGTCTATTGCTTGGACGACGAAGTGCTGATGCTAAACTCGAGCCTAAAAAGCGCGTATCCAATTTACTGTCGGATCTTCAGTCAACTGCTGTACGACGATCCCTATCACTTTGGACTCTCCACACGATACACACTCGCGCCGCTTTCCGACCTCGGCGAGGAAGCATTGTCGCCTGGCGACATCGATGCGATCGAAGAGATCGTTCTGCTGAACTATCGAGTCCGCATGGGTGGGCCATTCAATCGCTACATCATTCATGGGGCCGACGATTTCTTCGCAGATCTGAAGTGGCGTGGCGGGACGTTTCAAGCAGAAGGACCTTTGGATCGTGCGACCTTTCGAATTAAGTATCGGCACGTCAAAGCACGTCGGACGCTGACGTTGTATGCAGGCAGTTCGTCGTCCTACACACGCGATGAAAACGCCCACCACGTAGAGCAATGGATGTTGCTGCGGAATTTTGTCATGAAGACTGGTGCAAGGGCGGCAAAAGGAGTGAACACGGATGACCAAGCTGTGGCGAGCTATTGAGGAATCGCCATTGCTCATGGATGTCAAGGATGTTTGGCGCGAGCGGCTCGGGACGGAGTTCGAGCCGCTAAGCCGCTTTCTCGAGGTGACGAACATCGTTGCGTCGCGATTGCCAGGAAGCACGCCATGGTCGACTCTCAAGGTCATTGAAAGCGATGAGAAGTTCGTAGCGTTCTGTGAAAGCACTGGCGATTCCAGAGTTGTCTCGCGCACCGATGTGATTTGCCATCAGCTCAATAGCAGGCAACTCGCAGCGGAGTTGAATGCTGCGCTGAGTCTCGGCCGAAAGCCGGAATGGCTGGACAATAGCCGCCGTGTGTGGTTCCTCGGCAACTTGTCGCTGGAACTTCAGTCGAGGCCGGTCTACATGTCGCTTCACATCGCGAGCGATTTGATCAACGAAGCTCTTCACACCGTGGCTGCCCACGCGAGATCGACGTTTCTTTTGTTGGATCTCAACAGCAAACGCCGTGACCAGAAGTTCGACGCGAGTGCCAAGATCGTCGATTGCAAACAAGTCGAGATCGATCAACTCATTAGCGTGACAGCAGACGGTCGTTTGCTGGCCAAGTCGAAGTCGCGAGAGCTCATCGCATCCATACTTGGCGTGACGCTTGATAGCCGGCTGTCGGGCTACGTCTTCCAGCGCAAAGGTAAACATCGGATGCTCGCGTTCAATAGCGAGATCGAGATCACGGCTGAAACGAACGGCACTTGGTACATCGAGCAACTGCTCGACAAGCCGAACGTTGCGTTTCGTTGTACGCACCTTGAAGCGTTGCAGGCCGGCTTGGCCGAGGAGACGTCGACTGGTTCAATCGGCGAAGTGGTCGATATGGAGACTCTCACCCAAGGCGACAGCCGAGTGAACGCTGGTTGCAGAATTGCAAATCTCAAACGCCGTCTTCGGGCGGCTAACAACCAAATAAAAGAAATAGCATGAAGGGAATGAAACAAATTGAAATTTTCGGTGACGAAGCCGACTTCTTCTGCCCGCTGTGTGGCACGAAGGTCGTCGATATGGACAAGCCCGAGACGCGGGCTTGCAAGCACCTGCGGTATGCATCGGTGTCGGAAGCACCAGGGATGCCCGAGTACATAGACGAAACTCTCGTCGACATCGAGCTGTCGACGTGCAACGAACTGGAAAACGTGGCGAAGATCGACAAGGCGATCAAGGGATGGACGATGCGGTTCGATCTTGGAGACGACCGTGGGTACATCACCCTGTATCTGATATTTGAAGTCCCGACGGAGGACGTGTAGGAACCAACACCAAACAACGGAGAACGAATGAAGAAGACTGTGAGACGTCCAGTGAGCTTTCACTGGATTCGAGATGATGAAACGGATGCGGTGATGGACATCGCGGATGCGTGTTTTGCCGAGGTTGGCATGGACGCCATCTGTGGGAGCCGCATGAGGAGGTGGACCATGGGCCTGCCGCTTTGGGACCAAGCGGTATTGGCAGATTTTTTGACCACGAAGGATCGGATTCCCAAGGTCATGGTGGTCGGCCAAAGTGTAGTTGGCTATTTGTTCTACACACTGAAGCCGAAGGCGATCGTGATCGACCAAATCGCAGTGGACCCAGACTGCTGGCGAAAAGGTTACGCGACACGAATGCTTACGCGACTGAAGCGGTCGATGCCTGGCCTGCGACGGAACATCATCGGATTGAATGTTGCCGAAGAAAACTTGGCAGCACAGTTGATGCTGCGAAAAAACGATTTCCATTGGTTCCGAACGACCACGGATATGCTGACGGGGCGGGACCAATACCTGATGCGATGGAAGCAGTCAGCAAGCTGAGCAGAACGCTCAGAGGGCGAAAGACATTGTGAACGTCGATCTGGACACTAGGTCGACTTAGCGGTCCGGGAACGGTTCTCGGCCAGTGGTGAACGCTGTTGGAGTAAGAACATGATTGCATTGTTGTTTGGAGTATTTGCCTACTCCTTGCTGGTGAATGCACCAGCGATTGTGGGGATCCTCTTGATCCTCTGCTTCGCGTAGAAGCGATGATCAGTTGCGCGAACGCGAGATTTGAACGCAAACGCCCGCGTCGGAGAGATCCGACTGCGGGCGTTTCTATTTGACCGCAGGTCGCGACTGCCAAGGTTCGGGAAATCGAGAGCTCTCCCTTTCAGATTGTTTTCAATCAATAACCTACCTCGGTGGAGCCTCTCTTCGATCTCGGCCCGGTGATCGAAGCTGGCTTATTTGATTTGCACTTTCGGCAAATCGCCAGCCATCATCGCAACATGTTGTCTCCTAATCACTTACGAAGATCGCACGGAATTTCCCGAGCTCTCACGAGCGGTTTGAGCGAGGTGTGGTTTGCTCAACTTCTCGGAACGTTCAAACACGTTTCCGACCCTGATGTGAACAAAAGGTCGGCATGGTTTCCATGCCGGCCTTTTTTCGTTTTTACGCCGCATTTCGCGGTGTCTTCGCGTTTGGGGCCACCCGGTGGCGTTCTCCGTTTCTTTGGCGAGCACATTACCCCGGGTTATGGGATTGGGAACAAATCGGCCGTTTGGGGCTGTTTTCTTGACTTCTTCGTTTCTCTGCCCGTTCGGGTTAAGGAACGTCGGCACCTCTGGGGTCGAAACGGATTCGAAAAGGATTCACACGGCAAATCGTTGGGTTTTCGATTGATTCTCACGTGAGGGGGTGGCCGTCCGGCCGTTTACGGAAAGTTCTCCGCAGAGAAACAGAGAAAAGCCGGGTAATGACAAATGGAGCCAATGCAACCGTACACGACCGACACTTCCACCG